>JBDSPC010000038.1:0-13376 GCA_039914485.1 Nocardioides sp. | reverse complement strand
CTCCACCGACCGCGAGGAACACGATGCACTCCCACCAGCGCCCGTATGCCGTGGTGTCCGACGCACGATGCTGTGTCCGCGAGCTAGACCAGCAGCCACCCCGCTGAGCGGTTACGGCCCGGTGCCGTGCCTTGGCTGAGTCCACGGGTGACGAAGGGGTCGAGCGAACCGCCGACGGGTCCCTCGCTGGAGCGGTGACGGGCCTCACTCCTCGTCGGAGGTGTCTTCCCCGTGCGTTCCGGGGCGGGGCGCCCAGGGCAGCTCCTTCGCGGGGCGTACGACGATGAGCCGGTCGCCTCGCGCCAGCAGCGTGACCACCGGGTCGAAGTAGCGGTAGACCTTCTCGTCGCGCACGACGGCGATGACCTGGTCGGGCAGCGACTGCGGCGGCTTGCCGACCTCGCTGACGAGCAGGTCGCGCTCGGCGACCTCGAGCCCTTCGCCGTACGTCAGGAGGTCCTCCATCACGGAGCCGAGCATCGGCGACATCGACGAGAGTCCGAGCAGTCGCCCGACGGCGTCGGAGGAGGTGATCACTGAGTTGGCGCCGGACTGGCGCATGAGCGCGACGTTCTCCTGCTCGCGCACGGCGGCGACGATCCACGCGTCAGGATTCAGCTGGCGCACGGTCAGCGTGGAGAGCACGTTGGTGTCGTCACGGTCGGTCGTGATGATCACCTTGGTGGCCGTCTGCACGCCGGCGCGTCGCAGCACCTCGCGTCGGGTCGCGTCACCGGTGACGACGGCGAGACCGTCGCTGTGTGCCTCCTCGAGCGCGAGCTGGCTGGGGTCGACGATGACGATGGCCTCGCGGTCCTGACCGTTGTTCACGAGGGTCTCGACCGCGCTCCGACCCTTCGTGCCATAGCCGACGACGACGACGTGTGCTCCCATTTTCTTCCTCCACCGGGCGACCCGGAACATCTCGCGGCCCTGCGAGGCGAGGACCTCGAGGGTGGTCCCGATCAGCAGCACCAGGAAGGCGATGCGGAGCGGGGTGATGATGAACGCATTGATCAGCCGCGCATGTGGCGCGACGGGTGCGATGTCGCCGTACCCCGTCGTGCTGAGCGTGACGGTGGTGTAGTAGATCGAGTCGATCAGGTCGACCTTGAAGTACGGCGGGTCGTTGCCGTCGCGATAACCAGCGCGGTCGAAGTAGACCAGCAGCATGGTGCCGACCAGGATCGCCAGCGCAGCGAGCATGCGTCGTGCGAGCTCCCACCACGGGGACCGCGCCACGTCAGGCAACGCAACCTTGGCGCTGTGGGAGGCCGTCGTCGCGCCGGGAAGGTCATGCACGGCCGGAGTCTTTCACGCCGCGTCCTTGGGGGTGATCGCCTGGCGCAGACGTTGCACGAGTTCCAGTCGAGCCCGGGTCGTGGTGCCCTGCGGGAAGACGGTGTCGAAGGCGGCATTGACCGCCGCGCCGATGAGCACGGCGATGGCCAGCAGATAGAGCCACAGGAGTACGGCGATGGGTGCGGCCAGCGGCCCGTAGATCGACTTCGACTCTGCGGCGGTGACCGTGAGCACCCACCTCAGGACGAACGACCCGGCGATCCAGGCCACCAGGGAGAACGTCGCGCCGGGGAGGTTGAAGGCCCAGTTGGTCCGCACCGGAACGGACAGGTGGTAGAGCGTGGCGAGGAAGCAGATGCAGATGAGAATGACGATCGGCCAGTAGAACGACATCAGGAACTCGACGCGGGTCGGCAGCCAGTCGCGGATCAGCGAGGGCCCCGCGACGACCAGCGGCAGCGAGATCATCCCGGTGAGCATCGCCAGGAGGTAGAGCACGAAGGACAGGGCGCGGGTCTTCACGATCCCCCGGTGCCCGCCGAGCCCGTGCATGATCGTGATGGTGTCCACGAAGACGTTGAGTGCGCGCGAGCCCGACCACAGCGCCAGCACGAACCCGACGGAGATCACGTCGAAACGGCCGCCCCGCAGCACGTCGTTGAGGGTCGGCGTGATGATCCGGTTGACGGCTTCGTCGGTGAGCCCGCGGGAGGCGAGGTCGAGGATGGCGCCACGGATCTCGGCGATGTCGGCCGGGGAGAACTGCTCGGAGACATAGCCCACCGCACCCGCCAGGGCGAAGATCAGCGGCGGCACGGACAGCACCGCGAAGAAGGCGGCCTCGGCGGCCAGACCGGTCACCCGATAACGCATGCACGAGCCGACGGTGGCGACGACGAGTCGCCAGAGGTGGCCACGGAACGCGGCCCACCGGACCTGCACCGAGCGCAGCACCGGATGCTGCGAACTCGCCTCGGCCATGGCCCTACGGTAGTCACATGGACGCGTCATTCCGGGCATCGATGAACCAGGCACCGCCACTGATTGGTCACAATGTCGTGACCTCCGACATCGCGCTGACGGAGGCGGTCATCCGCCACGCGTCGGCAGACGTGGTCGACGACCTGACCCTGCTCGGGGTCGAGGCCGGCACCGCGGAGGCGCGTGAGCACGGCATGCTCGCCAACCAGCACCACCCCGAGCTAACGCCCTACGACCGCTACGGCAACCGGATCGACGAGGTCGCCTTCCACCCGTCGTGGCACTGGTTGATGGAGCGCGGCATCGGGCACGGCCTGGCCGCCGCCCCCTGGGAATCGGACGCAGAGCACGCGCACGTCCGCCGTGCGGCCGGCTTCTTCGCCTGGTCCCAGACCGAGCCCGGCCACGGCTGCCCGATCTCCATGACGTACGCCGCAGTGCCGGCGCTGCGAGCCGACGACGCGATCGCCAAGGAGTGGACGCCCCTGCTGGCCTCGCGCCGCTACGACCCGGGCGTGCGTGCCCGCACCGACAAGGTCGGCGCGCTGGCCGGCATGGGCATGACCGAGAAGCAGGGCGGCTCCGACGTCCGCGCCAACGTGACGCAGGCCCGGCCCACCTCGGAGGACGGCTTCTACACGCTGCACGGGCACAAGTGGTTCACCAGTGCGCCGATGAACGACCTGTTCCTCGTCCTCGCCCAGACCGACGGTGGCGTGACCTGCTTCGTGGTGCCGCGGGTGCTGGCCGACGGCACCCGCAACCAGCTCGACGTGGTGCGGCTCAAGGACAAGCTCGGCAACCGGTCCAACGCGAGCTCGGAGCTCGAGTTCGACGGGACCGTTGCGCAACGCCTCGGTGACGAGGGACGCGGCGTACGCACGATCATCGAGATGGTGGCCGCGACCCGCCTCGACTGCGTGCTCGGGTCCGCGTCGTTGAGGCGACGCGCGCTGGCCGAGGCGTCGTGGCACGTCTCGCACCGGTCGGCCTTCGGCGGCCGGCTCGTCGACAAGCCGCTGATGCAGAACGTCATCGCCGACCTGGCCGTCGAGTCCGAGGCCGCCACCGCCCTCGCGCTCCGGCTCGCGGCCGCGGTGGACCGGCCCGGCGACGCGCACGAGGCGGCGCTGCGACGACTCGCACTGCCGCTGGCGAAGTTCTGGGTCTGCAAGCGGACGCCCTTCATGGTCGCCGAGGCGCTCGAGTGCCTGGGCGGCAACGGCTACGTCGAGGAGTCGGGGATGCCGCTGCTCTTCCGGGAGTCCCCCCTGAACTCCATCTGGGAGGGTTCGGGCAACGTCAACGCGCTCGACGTGCTGCGCGCACTGACCCGCGAGCCGGAAGTGCTCGAGGCCTGGATCTCCGAGGTGGGCGCGGCCCGCGGGGCCGACCACCGCCTCGACCGGGCCGTCGACGACACCCTGGCGCTGCTCGGCGACGTGGCCGGGCTCGAGGTCGGCGCCCGCCGCCTGGCCGGCCAGATGGCGGCCTGCCTGCAGGGCTCGCTGCTCGTCCGCTTCGGCACTCCGGAGGTGGCCGACGCGTTCTGCGCCTCGAGGCTCGGGACGACGTTCAACGGCACGTTCGGCACCCTGCCCGGAGGCGACCTGCGCGCCATCGTCGACCGCACCACCCCGGTGCTCTGATGGCCACCCGCGAGTGGGACGCCACGACCTATGACGCCCTCCCGCTCCCCCACGTCGCCTGGGGCCGGCGTGTCCTGGACCGGATGCGCATCACCGGTGACGAGCGGGTGCTCGACGCCGGCTGCGGCACCGGCCGCGACGGTGCCGCGCTGCTCGGCCGCTGGCCCGGCGTAGAGCTCGTCGGCATCGACGGCTCCGCGAAGATGATCGACGAGGCGCGGGCCAAGCTGGGTCCTGACGTCGAGCTGCACGTCGCCGACCTCACCGAGCCACTGCCGATCGAGCCCGTCGATGCCGTGATGAGCGTGGCCGCCTTCCACTGGGTCGAGGACCACGACCTGCTCTTCCACAACCTCGCCGCCGCGATGCGCCCCGGCGCCCGGCTCACGTCCGACTGCGGTGGCCAGGGACAGCTCGCGATCATGACCGATGCGCTCGTGCAGGTCACCGGCGAGGGCAAGTTCGGCACGTCCTTCAAGGGCATCGACGAGACCCGCGAATCCCTCGAGCGGGCCGGCTTCCGGGTCGAGGACGTGCGCCTGCGCCCCGACCCGTTGCGGCTCGAGGACACCGAGGTGCTCGACACCTATCTCGCAGTGGTCAACCTCGGGTCCTACCTCGTCGACATGCCCATGGACCAGCAGCGCGACTTCGTACGCCGCGTGCGGCTCGCGATGACGGAGCCGGTCATCGACTACGTGCGACTCGAGATCGACGCCGTACGCCGCTGACCCGAAATGAAGCATCGGCGCCCGGGGAGGACCCGGGCGCCGATGGCTTCAGGACTCAGACGAGAGCGGGCTCTCGCTTGTCGTCAGGCTCGACCGACGCGGGCTCGTCGTGCGCCTCGTCCTCGTCGAGCATCGTGGACTCGTCGAACGGGTCGTCGCCGGCCAGCACCCGGTCGAACCGCTCGCGGTCGAGGCCACCGGTCCAGGTGCCGATCAGCACCGTCGCCACGGCGTTACCGGCGAAGTTGGTGACCGCGCGGCACTCCGACATGAAGCGGTCGATCCCCACGATCAGGCCGACCCCGTCGAGCAGGTCGGGGCGGTGCGAGCTGAGCCCGCCGGCCAGGGTGGCCATGCCGGCACCGGTGACACCGGCCGCACCCTTCGACGCGATCATCATGAAGGCCAGCAGGGAGAGCTGCTCGCCGATCGACAGCGGGTCACCCATTGCCGAGGCGATGAAGAGCGACGCCATCGTCAGGTAGATCGCGGTGCCGTCGAGGTTGAACGAGTAGCCCGTCGGCACGACGACGCCCACGGTGGACTTGTCGATGCCGGCGTGCTCCATCTTGGCGATCAGCCGCGGCAGCGCCGACTCCGAGGACGAGGTGGAGACGATGAGCAGGAACTCGCGGGCGAGGTACTTCAGCAGCGAGAAGATGTTGATGCCGGTCGTCATCTTGAGCAGGGTGCCGAGGATGACGAAGACGAAGACCGCGCAGGTGGCGTAGAAGCCGAGCATCAGCACCGCCAGGCTCTTGAGTGCGTCGATGCCGGTCTCGCCGACGACGCCGGCCATGGCGCCGAACGCGCCGATCGGGGCGACCCACATGACCATCGTCAGGACCTTGAAGACGAGCCGCTGGGCGTGCCCGACGCCGCGCAGGATCGGCTCGCCGGTGCGGCCCATGGCCTGGAGCGCGAAGCCGACGAGCAGCGCGATGAGCAGCGTCTGCAGCACCTCGCCCGAGGTGAGGGCGGAGAGCATCGAGTCGGGGATGATCCCGAGCAGCAGGTCGGTGGTGCTGGCGTGCGCGCCCGCGGCCTGCTCGGCGCCGGCGCCGGCCGTCTCGGGCGTCAGGTGCAGACCGGAGCCGGGGTGCAGCACGTTGCCGACCAGCATGCCGATGGCCAGGGCGACGGTCGACATCGCGATGAAGTAGGCGAGCGCGAGGCCGCCGACCTTGCCGACCTTGGCGGCACTGCGGACCGAGCCGACGCCGAGCACGATGGTGCAGAAGATGACCGGCTGGATCATCATCTTGATCAACGCGACGAAGGCCTGGCCGATCGGCTTGAGCTCGACCGCGAACGCCGGGGCGACGAGGCCGACCGCGATGCCGAGCCCGACCGCCGCGATCACCGCGATGTAGAGGTAGTGCGTCCTGTCCTTGCGTCGTACGGCGCCTGCTGCCGTGTCAGTCGTGGTGCTCATGATTCCTCCAGAAGCGGCCGGGGCGGGCGCCCAGTGCCATGGCCACCAGAGTGGGTCCGGCTGTGATGCACGTCACCGTTGTGTTCGTTGAGTTCACAGCAGGCACAATGCGCGCATGGGCAGATCACGCGAGGGATCGGTCGCCCGCCAGGTGTTGCTGCTCCAGGTGCTCGTGGTGCTGCTCGTGGTGGTCGTCGGCGTCGGCCTGGCGGTCTACGACGCCCGCCAGGACGCCCGTGACAGCGCGGTCGAGCGAGCCGTCTCCGTCGCCCAGACCGTGGCCGACTCCCCCGCGGTGCACGACGCCCTCGACGACGCCGACCCGTCGGTGGCCCTGCAGCCCTTCGCCGAGAACGTGCGGGAGGACACCGACGTCGATTTCGTCGTCATCATGGCCCTCGACCGGACCCGCTACACCCACCCCAATCCCGAGCAGATCGGGAAGTTGTTCATCGGTGACCTCGGCGGGGCGCCCGAGGGACGGGTCTTCACCCAGGAGTACGAAGGCACGCTCGGGCCGTCGATGCGCTCGGTGGTGCCGGTCTTCGTCGACGGCACGGTCGTCGCGATGGTCTCCGTGGGCATCACCATCGAGAGCATCAACGAGGCGCTTCCGGCCGCTCTGCTGCCCGTCGCGATCGCCGCGCTGGCCGTGCTCGCCGGCGGCCTGCTCGGCGCCTGGCTGATCAGCCGCCGGCTGCGGCGTCAGACCCACGGTCTCGGGGAGCAGGAACTGGGCCGGATGTACGAGTACCACCGCGCCGTGCTCCACGCCGTCCGCGAAGGCCTGCTGCTCCTCGACGACCAGGACCGGGTGCAGTTGGTCAACGACGAGGCGCGCCGGCTGCTCCACCTGCCTGCGGACGTCATCGGACTCCATGTGAGCCAGCTGGGGCTGCCCCCGGCACTCGTGCACGCGGCCGTCGGCGAGACCGCGGAGGCCGACGACGTCTACGTCACCGGCGAGCATGTGCTGGTGGTGAGCTCCGCGCCGGCACTGTGGAAGGGGCGCGAGGTCGGCGCCGTCGTCACCCTGCGTGACCGCACGGAGCTCCAGGCCGTGACCGGCGAGCTCGACGTGGTGCGCGGCCTCACCGATGCCCTGCGCGCGCAGAACCACGAGTCCGCCAACCGCCTGCACACGGTGGTGTCCCTGATCGAGATGGGCCGACCTGGCGACGCCGTGGAGTTCGCCACCGAGGAGCTCCAGGTGGCGCAGCTGTTGACCGACCGCGTCGTCGCAGCGGTGGAGGATCCGGTGCTGGCCGCCCTGCTGCTCGGCAAGACCGCCCAGGCCTCCGAGCGCGGCATCACCCTGACCATCGACGGCGACGTGAGCACCTCGCGCTACCGGATCGAGCCGCGCGACGTGGTGACGCTGGCCGGCAACCTCGTCGACAACGCGCTCGATGCCGCGTCCGGCGTGGACGGACCGCGCGTCGAGGTCACCGTCGTCTGGGACGAGACCCACCTCCGCCTGCGCGTGGGCGACAACGGCCCCGGGATCCCCGAGGCCGACCATGCGCACGTCCTCGAGCACGGGTGGTCGACGAAGGCCGACGGCGGCGTCGGTCGTGGGGTGGGCCTGGCCCTCGTCAGCCAGGTGGCCCGCCGCAACGGCGGCACCGTCAGCATCAGTCGCTCGCACCTCGGTGGCGCCGAGGTCGAGGTCACCGTGGGAGCACCCTCGTGAGCGTCCGCGTGCTCGTGGTCGAGGACGAGGCGATCGCGGCGGAGGCCCACAGCGCCTACCTCGAGCGCATCGACGGTTTCGAGGTCGCGGGTGTCGCCCGCTCCGCCGGCGACGCGATGCGCCTGCTCACCGCGGACCCGACGATCGAGCTCGTGCTGTTGGACATGCACCTCCCGGACGGGCACGGCCTCGGCCTGCTGCAACGGATGCGTGCGGCCGGACACCTGTGCGACGTCATCGCCGTGACGTCGGCCCGGGACGCCGACGTCGTGCGGCACGCGGTCGCCCAGGGCGTGGTGCTCTACCTGCTGAAGCCGTTCTCGTTCGCGACCTTCCGCGCCAAGCTCGAGCAGTACGCCGACTACCGCACCGGTCTGGATGCGGCGGTCGACGACGACGTGGTGCAGGACGAGGTGGACCGGCTCCTCGGCGCCCTGCGACCCTCCGCCGCGTCCGCACCGCTGCCCAAGGGGATGAGCGCCGAGTCGCTGCGTCAGGTGACCGGGATCCTGCGCGATTCCGACGTCGCACTCTCAGCGACCGAGGTGGCCGGCGCGACCGGTTCCTCGCGAGTCACCGCCCGGCGCTACCTCGAGCACCTCGCCGACTCCGACCTCGTCACCCGCACGCCGCGCTACGGCGGTTCCGGCCGACCCGAGGTGGAGTACCGCTGGCGGACGCGCTGAGGCTTCTCAGTCCTCAGGCGTCGAGGAAGATGTCGAGCTCGAGGTCGTCGCCGCCGTACGGCGACAGGTCACGACCCCCTCCCCTCAGAGACTTTCCAGGGCAGACTGCGCGGCGAGGTAGCCGCACATGCCGTGCGCGCCGGCGCCGGGCGGCGTGGCGGCCGAGCACAGGTAGACCCCGGGCACGCCGGTCGCATACGGGTTCAACGCAGCGCGCGGACGGAAGACGAGCTGACGCGGTGTGTTCGCGCCGGTGCAGATGTCGCCGCCCACGTAGTTCGCGTTCTGCTGGCTGATCTCCGTGGAGGTCCGCACGGCGGTGCCGACGATCCGCTCGCGGAACCCCGGGGCATAGCGCTCGATCTGGTCGATGATCGCCTGGGTGGCGTCACCCTGGAACCCGGCCGGGACGTGCGCGTAGGCGTCGATCGGGTGGATCCCGTCGCGGGCGCGACCCGGGTCGGCCAGCGACTGCTGACCGAGGAGCACGAACGGACGCTCGGGCATCCGCCCGCGCCAGGTGTCCTTCTCCGCGGCCGCGATCTCGGCGAGCGAGCCTCCGAGGTGCACGGTGCCCGCGCGTCGCGTCGGTTCATGGGTCCACGGGATTCCTTCGTGTACGGCGAACGCCACCTGGAAGGCGCCGGTGCCGTACTTGTAGCGCTCGTAGGCACGGCGCACCCGACCTGGCAACCGGTCGCCGATGATGCCGGCCGCGGCCCGCGGGGACGTGTCGAGGAGCGCGAGATGGGCGTCGTGCTCCCGGCGCGCGACATCGAGCGAGGTCACGTGCTCACCGGTCAGGACGCGACCACCGTGCTTGGTCAGCAGCGTGATCAGCGCGTCGGTGATCGCGCGGGAACCGCCCACGGCCACGGGCCAGCCGTAGTGGTGGGCCGCGGTGCCCAGCGCCACCCCGATCGCGGAGCTGAAGGGCGAGCCCAGTGGCCGGAAGGCGTGTGCGGCCACCCCTGCCCAGAGTGCCTGCGCCTCCTCAGTTCGGAAGTTCCGGCCGACCATGGTCGCCGGCATGGCGGCCAGAGAGCCGAACCCCGCGAGGGCGATGGTGTGCTTCGGCACGTGCAGCATGGGCTGGAGGAAGTCGGCGGTGATCTTGTCGAAGCGCCGGTCCAGCGGACCGAACACCCGCCGATAGCGCCCGGCGTCCGTGCCGAGGGCGGCGGCCGTGTCGTCGACCGATCGCAGCACGCTGCTCCCCCGCCCGCCGTCGAGCGGGTGTGAGTACTGCACGTCCGACCACGCCCACTGCAGACCGGCGGACGCGAGGTCGACGCTGCGGGAGAAGGCGGTGTCGACGGCGAGCGGGTGGAAGCCCGAGCACTCGTCGTGCAGCACCCCGGGCACCGTCGCCTCGACCGATCGCGTCCCACCGCCGGGAGTCGCGGCGGACTCCAGGACGGTCACCTCGACGCCGGCCACGGCGAGGGTGAGGGCGGCAGCGAGACCGTTGGGCCCGCTGCCGACCACTATGGCGCGTGTCATGGCCGCAACCTACGCCGACGCCGGCGAGTAGCGTCGGGCCAACGTCTCGGATCGGGGGATCACGTGAGGCCTTTCCACGTCTGGGTGACCACGGGGATCATCACCGCTCTGCTCGCACTGCCGACGAGCGCGCCGACGGCCGCTGCCGCCGCGCCGAGATGCGGCGATCTGACGGCCACCATCGTCGGCACGCCGGGTCAGGATCGACTGAGCGGCACGGCAGCCTCCGACGTCATCCGCGCGGACGCGGGATTCGACACCGTGGCTGCGGGTGGCGGTGACGACACCTGCCTCGACACCGAATCGCCGACGGGTTGCGAGACAACTCAGGCACGCCGCGGGTCGTCGTACACACGACACCACTGAACTTCGGGGGAACCACATGCGACGCACACTGCTCCTGTCCTGCCTGCTGCCGGTCCTCGGCACCCTGCTGGTCGTGCCGGTCGCGGACGCCGCGCCCCGGCAGACCTGCCACGGGAAGGCCGCGACGATCGTTGGGGACGATCGCGACAACCGGATCAGCGGCACACCCGGCGCCGACGTCATCGTGGGTGGGAGGGGTTCCGACCAGATCGACGGTCGCGGCGGCGACGACGTCATCTGCGGCGGCACAGGCACGGACGTGCTCTTCGGTGGCCGCGGCAGCGACCGGCTCCTCGGTGGGCTCGACGGCACGACCCCCGGCAAGTACGGCTCCGTCACCAATGGAGACGAGCTCTACCCGGGTCCGGGCAACGATGTCGTCGACGCTGGCTGGGACCCGCGTCAGCGACGCAATGGACAGACGTCCGACACCATCCACGTCGGACCCCGCGTGTCAGGGATCGTTGCCCGGCTGCGTGGCCCTGGTGGTTGGGGCACCATCGCTGGCGAGGGCCGGGACCGGATCCGGGGACAGCGGAGCCTGACCGTCTACGGGACCGGTGGGGACGACGTCCTCATCGGTGGTGCCGGCAGCGACACCTTCGACGCCAATGGCGGGTCCGACGAGATCCGCGGCGGTCCCGGCGACGACTACATCGTGGACCACGACGACTCGCGCCGCGGGGTCGACGCCGACCTGCTGCAGGGCGGCGCGGGCGATGACTTTCTCGCCTCGTCCGGTGGCCCCGACACGGTCCAGGGTGCGGGAGGCGATGACGACCTCCACGCGTACGCCGGCTCCTGCGCCGTCCTCTCGGGCGGCGGCGGCAACGACGACGCGGACCTGGGCGGCCTGGGTTCCGACCTCACCTACGATGCCGCCACCGGCCAGTCGTTCGTCATGAGGTCGGCGCCCTGCGGCACCACCGAGGCCGAGCACCTCATCCTCGGCTCGGTCGGCGGGGACGTCACCTACGCCGGGACCGACGGGCCCGATGAGGTCCGCGTCTTCAGCGGCACCGGCGTTGCGATGCTCGACCTGCGCGGCGGAGACGACACCGCCTGGACCGACAGCGGGGACGACGCGATCTTCGGTGGCGCGGGCACCGACACGGTCGACGCCGGGGACGGGTACGACGCCTGCGTCGACGTCGAGGCCGGCACCTCCTGCGAATCGCCCGCCTTCCCCGCCGTGCGCACCTGCGACGGCCTACCGGCCACCATCGTGGCGGACCCGACGAGGGCAGGTGAAGCCCTCGTCGGCACCGACGGCGACGATGTCATCTTCGGCAGCGACGGGGACGACACGATCAAGGCCGGCGGGGGCAACGACGTCATCTGTGGTCGTGGCGGCTCCGACACGATCTCGGGCGGCGACGGCAACGACCGGCTCTTCGGCCAGGACGACCGACGATTCTTCTACGAGGACGGCCAGGCCGGCTACTTCGGCGACACCTTGCTGCCCGGGCCCGGCGACGACTATGTCGACGGCGGACTCGACTCCCGCAGGACCGACGCCGGCGCCACCGGGCCCGACCGGATCTCGTGGGAGGACGCGGGTGCGGGCATCATCGCCGACTTCGCGTCCTCACCGGTCTCGGTCACCGGGGCGACGTCGGGCACCGACACCATCGTCCTTGCCGGCGCCCTGTCGGTCACCGGCACGCGTTTCGACGACGTCATCAACGGCACCGAACGCGACGACTCGATCGACGCCGCGGGCGGCACCGACTCGGTCGACGGACGCGGCGGCTACGACTCCTGTTGGCGCGCCGAGCGACGTACGAACTGCGAGCGGCACTGAGCTCAGCCCAGCGCCGCCGAGACCACCTCGCGCGCCTCGGCCTGCACCTGGGCGAGGTGCTCGGGTCCGCGGAAGGACTCGGCGTAGATCTTGTAGACGTCCTCGGTGCCGCTGGGGCGCGCGGCGAACCACGCCGACTCGGTCGTCACCTTGAGCCCGCCGATCTTCGCGCCGTTGCCGGGCGCCTCGGTGAGCCGGCCGGTGATCTGCTCCCCCGCCAGCGTCGTGGCGGTGACGTCGTCGGGCGAGAGGGCAGCCAGCTTGGCCTTCTGCTCACGAGTGGCGGGTGCATCGACCCGGGCGTAGGCCGGGTCGCCGTGCTCGGTCACGAGGCCCGCGTAGAGCTGGCTGGGGGTCGAGCCGGTCTTCGCGAGGATCTCGCTGGCCAGCAGGCAGAGGATCAGGCCGTCCTTGTCGGTGGTCCAGGTCGAGCCGTCCATCCGCAGGAAGGACGCCCCGGCCGACTCCTCGCCGCCGAAGCCGAAGGACCCGTCGATCAGCCCGGGCACGAACCACTTGAACCCGACCGGCACCTCCACCATCGGCTTGTCGAGCGACGCCGCGACCCGGTCGATCATCGAGCTCGACACGAGCGTCTTGCCGATCCGCGCACTCGCCGGCCAGCCGGGACGGTTGCCGCCGAAGAGGTGGGCGATCGCGACGGACAGGAAGTGGTTGGGGTTCATCAGCCCGCCGTCGGGGGTCACTATGCCGTGCCGGTCGGCGTCGGCGTCGTTGCCCGTGGCGATGTCGTAGTCGTCCTTGCGGGCGATCAGCGACGCCATCGCCGAGGGCGACGAGCAGTCCATCCGGATCTTCTCGTCCCAGTCCAGGGTCATGAAGCGGAAGGTCGGGTCGACCAGCGGGTTGACCACGGTCAGGTCGAGTCCGTGCCGCTCTGCGATCGCTCCCCAGTAGTCGACGCTCGCGCCACCGAGCGGGTCGGCACCGATCTGGATCCCGGCCCGCTTGATCGCCTCGATGTCGACCACGCTCGGGAGGTCGTCGACGTACGTGCCCATGAAGTCGTAGGCCGTGCACGCGGCGCGGGCGCGGCCGAACGCGGTCCGGCGTACACCCTCGAGATTGGCCCGGATCAGCTCGTTGGCCCGCTCGGCGATGACCTTGGTGGCGTCGGTGTCGGCCGGGCCGCCGTGGGGCGGGTTGTACTTGAAGCCACCGTCGGCGGGTGGGTTGTGCGACGGGGTGACGACGATGCCGTCGGC
>JBDSPC010000030.1:0-7167 GCA_039914485.1 Nocardioides sp. | reverse complement strand
CGACATCTCGCTGCTCTCACCCGGTCTCACCTCCCTCGAATCCCTGACCGGGCGGCGCGTCTTCGGCGTGCTGCCTTGGGACGCCGGGCTGTGGCTCGACTCCGAGGACGCGCTCGACCTCGACGGGCGTCGGGCCGAGTCGAGTGCCGCCCGCAAGGTCGCCGTCGTCCGACTGCCGCGGATCAGCAACTTCACCGACCTCGACGCGCTCGGGCTCGAGCCCGACCTCGACGTCGTCTTCGCCGCCGACCCCCGTGACCTCGCGGACGCGGACCTGGTCGTTCTGCCGGGCACCCGCGCGACGATCAGCGACCTCGCCTGGCTGCGCTCGCGGGGCCTCGATCGGGCGATCGTTTCGCATGCGGGGCGCGGTCGACCCGTCCTCGGCATCTGCGGCGGCTTCCAGATGCTGGGTTCCTCGATCAGAGATCCTTCCGGGGTCGAGGGCTCGCCGGGCGCCTCGGTGCCGGGGCTCGGGCTGCTCGACGTGACCACGACGTTCGGGTCCGACAAAGTCCTGCGCCTTCCTGTCGGTACGGCGCTGGGCGCTCCCGCTCATGGCTACGAGATCCACCACGGCCGGATCACCGTCGGCTCCGGCGAGGCCTTCCTCGGCGGCGCTCGGTCCGGACAGGTCTTCGGGACGATGTGGCACGGCAGCCTGGAGGGCGACGACCTGCGTCGCGCGTTCCTCTCGTCGACCTTGGAGCTGGAGCCGTCCGACGTCTCGTTCCCGGTGGCCCGTGAGCGAAGGCTCGACCTGCTCGGCAACCTCGTCGAGGAGCACCTCGACGTCGACGCGCTGCTCGTCCTGGCCCGCGACGGAGCACCGGCCGGTCTGAAGGTCCTCCCGCCCGGAGGAGCGTCGTGAGACTCCTCCTGCTCGGCGGCACCAGCGAGGCGCGCGAGCTCGCAGCGGAGCTGGTCGACGCCGGCATCGACGTCACCTCGTCGCTCGCCGGCCGCGTGGCCCGACCGCGGTTGCCCGTCGGCAAGGTCCGCATCGGCGGCTTCGGCGGGGTGCCCGGGCTGCGGGCCGCGCTCGCGGACTACGACGTCGTCGTCGACGCCACCCACCCCTTCGCGCAGGCCATGACCGCCAACGCGGCCGCCGCGTGCACCGACGTCCCGCTGCTTCGGCTCGCGCGACCGGGGTGGGAGCCGGACCCGTCCTGGCACTACGTGGACAGCCACTCCGACGCCGCGTCCACGGCGGCCTCGCTGGGCGGGCGACCCTTCCTCACGGTCGGGCGGCAGGAGCTCGCCTCGTTCGTCCCGACGCTGGGTGCGCTGCCGGTGTTGGCGCGCGTCGTCGACGTACCCGATCTCGAACTGCCTCCTGCGTGGGAGCTGCTCACGTCGAGAGGCCCCTACGACCTGGCCGACGAGCTCTCGCTGATGCGTGAGCACGGCACCGACGTGCTGGTCACCAAGGACTCCGGCGGGTCCTACACCTGGCCCAAGATGGTGGCGGCCGCCGAGCTCGGCGTTGCCGTTGTCGTCGTACGGCGACCGCCCGGCCCGGCAGGGGTCCGCACCGTCCACGACGTCGCCGAGGCCCTCGCATATGTGCAAGCCTGGGTCAGGGCTCTGTCATGAAGGGCGTGGCATGAAGATCCTCGTCACCGGCGGCGTCCGCTCCGGCAAGTCCCGGCACGCGGAGTCGCTCCTCACCGGCCCGGTCTCCTACGTCGCGCCCGGCCCGACGAACGACTCGGATCCCGACTGGGTGTCCCGGATCGCTGCCCACCGCGCTCGCCGGCCGGACGCGTGGACGACGGTCGAGACCCATGACCTGGCCGCGGCGCTGCGCCTCGACGGGCCGGTGCTCGTCGACTGCCTCGGCACCTGGCTCACCGCAGCCCTCGACTCACGCGAGCTCTGGGACGCGTCGTCCGACTCGGTCCTGGTGGTCGTCGACGGCCTGCTGGACGAGGTCGTCGCGATCCTCGCGGCCCGTGACGACGTGGTGCTGGTGACGAACGAGGTCGGGCTCGGCGTCGTCCCCGTGCATCGCTCCGGCCGCCTCTTCCGCGACCTGCTGGGACTCGTCAACCAGCGGCTCGCGGCCACCTGCGACGAGGTGCACCTCGTGGTGGCCGGCCGGGTGCTCAAGCTGTGACGCTCGTGCTGGTCGGCATGTCCGTCACCGACGTCGACCGCCGTCTCGAGCTCCTGGCGGCTGCCTCAGACCGCAGCGCCACCGTGGCCTTCCTGCAGATGGGCGACCCGTCGCTGTCGCTCGAGCTGACCCGGCTGGCCGACCTCGGCGCCACCGACATCACCCTCGCCGGGATCAACCTCGGCCCCCTCGCGCCCGCGCACTCGTGGCTGCGGCGGATCGCCGCGCACTGGTGGCGCGAGCGCGCGGGCACCAAGCCGGTGCTCGACGTCGCGACGAGGTTGGCCACCTCGCTCGACAATCTCGACGACGTGCTGGCGGACCGCAAGCCCGTCACCGGCACCGAACCCGGCCTCACGTCCGCCGCCTGGGAGGACGTGACTGCCCACCAGCGGCAGGTGCTCGTCTGCCGCGGCCCGCGCTGTACGGCGCAGGGTGGCGAGGAGACGATGCGCGCGCTGATCCTCGAGATGTTGGAGGCCGGACTCGGCGACAACGACGTGCTCGTCACCCACACCGGCTGCCAGTTCCCGTGCAACCAGGCTCCCGTCGTCAGCATCCAGCCCGACGACGTCTGGTACGGCGACGTCGACCCGGACACGGCCCGCTCGATCGTGCACGAGCACCTCGTGGCCGGGACCACCGTCGAGAGCCACCGCCTCCCCCGATGAGGCACCTAGCCCAGCCGGACCGGCAGCATGGGCTCCATGAACCCACTCACGGTCGCCCTTCCCGACGGGCGACAGGTCGCCTACCTCGATGGCGGAGACCCCACTGGCTATCCGGTGCTCGGACTGCACGGCACCCCCGGCTGCCGGCTGAACCGCCTGCCCGACGACACGGTGTACGCACGCACCGGCGTCCGCTACATCACGACCGACCGCGCTGGCTACGGACAGTCCTCGCGCCATCACGGCCGCGCGGTGGCCGGCGAGGCTGCGGACGTGCGCGCAGTCGCTGACGCGCTCGGCTTGGACCGGTTCTCCGTCGTTGGCGGGTCCGGCGGTGGCCCGCACGCGTTGGCATGCGCCGCGTTGCTGGCCGGCCGGGTCGAGCGTGTCGCCACAGGACCTCGAAGCCGAGATCGCGACCACCTTCGGCTGGCTGCGGACCGGTGAGCTGCCCTCGTCCTTCGGGTCGCCGTCGTAGCGGCGACCGTCCCAATCCTCGTCCGCCCTGAAGTTCCACTCGAGCGAGTGGAACTTCAGCCGCTCCTTGGCATCCTGACGCTCAGCGCCGGATGAACTTCCACTCCTAGGAGTGGAAGTTCATCCGGCGCCCAAAACCTGCCGCATGCCCGTCAGAGGCTGGCGGCCAGCTCGCGTCGCTCGGCGACGGCGGTCTCCTGTGCGTGGAGCCGGATCACCATCCCGGTCAGCACGACCCCGAGCACACCCCACATGGTCGCCAGCGTGAACACCGACGACCGGCGGAAGAACCACAGCGTGGCCGCCGGGAAGTCGCCGACCTCGTTGACGGTGGCGAACAGCTGCCCGGCAACGACGATCACGACGAGGTAGGTGGTGGCACCAAGAACCACACCGCCATACGTCCCGATCCGCTCGCGCAGTCGGCAGGCGGCGTACGTCGCAAGGACGGCCGCGAGGACCGAGACGACCAGGAACCCGAAGTAGAGGGCGGTCCGGTCGCCGATGGTGTCGCCACCGCCGACGGCGGGCGGGGTGGCGGGGTACTTCAGGAACGGCACCAGCGCCACCGACAGGAAGCCGATCAGCGCAACCAGGGCAGTCGACTGGCCAGGCAGCAGCCGGCCGAGGCGCCCGAGGGTGCCCGCGGCGACCAGCGCGACGAGGCCGCCGAGGGCGACACCGACCGCGAGCGAGCCGGTCAGCAGGCCCCACGTGCTCTGGTTGGCGCGGGAGACCTCGAACACGGCCTCCTCCGACTCGTCGGCGTGCGAGTGGGAGTGCCCGTCGTCGTGGGCGGCCGGAGCCGCCGACTCCTCGAGGGCGATCGCGGCCTCGACGTGGGGCTCACCCACGACGTTGGCGACGAAGAAGGCGGCGAGGCCGGCGATGAGGCCGGCGAGCAGGCCACGGACGAGAAGTGCGCGTCCGTTCATCAGTGACAGGGGTAGCCGAGCAGGTGCCGCGCGTCGTGGACCCACTCGTGGATCGCGGTGCCCGCGGGGAGCGAGACGGCGCCCTGGTCGGCGCTCACGAAGAAGATGATCAGCGTTCCCAGGAGTCCGAAGAAGAGCGCCCAGGGGGCCAGCTCCTGGAGCGGGATCGTGGGGAGAGCGGGGGCACCGGCGACCGGCGCCGCAACAGAATGCGACATGTGTCCTCCTCAGGGATGCGTGCGTCCCTGGTTGTTGGGGTTGGACGACCAATCGGGTCTGACTCCACCGCCGAGGCGATGTCACAGTAGCGCGACTGTGCCGGAATTCCACCGGCTTCCTAGTGATCGTTGACGCTCACCCTAGCGGACTTCGACCCCGTGCGGACCACCCGCCACGGATCGAAATCAGGGCGCTGGAAATCGCCGCGAAAAGTCCGATTCTCCGCGCCAGGACTGAGGATTGGGCAATGTCGTCGGTTCGCGCGTCGCGCCCGTCGCCCATCACCGCCCGGTGCTCGACCCGCTCGCCGTAGTAGGTGTTCGTGCCGCCCAGCCGGATCCCGAGCGCGCCCGCGAAGGCCGCCTCGATCACGCCCCCATTCGGGCTCGGATGCGCACGCGCGTCCCTTCTCCACGCGTACGCCGCAGCGCGCGCCCGCGACGGCATCGTGATCAGGACCAGGACGCCCGAGAGGCGCGACCCGGGCAGGTTCGCGAGGTCGTCGAGCCGAGCCGAGGCCCACCCGTAGTTCTCGTAGCGCGCGTTGTGGTGACCGATCATCGCGTCGAGCGTGTTCACCGCCCGGTATCCGAGGAGTCCGGGCACACCGAAGACGGCTCCCCACACCAGCGGCGCCACGACGGCGTCGGACGTGTTCTCCGCGACCGACTCGATGACGGCCCGCGCCACCTCCGACTCGTCGAGGTTGTCGGTGTCTCGTCCGACCAGGTGGGTGAGGCGCTGTCGTGCGGCCGGCAGGTCGCCGGCTTCGAGATGAGCGTGTACGGCGAGCGCCTCGCGCTCCAGGGAACGCCCACCGAGCACGGCCCACGTCGCGACCACCGTGGCGAGGAGGCGCGGAGCCCGGCGTTCGACCGCGACGCCGAGCGCGACCGTGCCGCCGACCAGGAGGGCGGTGTGCGCGACGCCGCGGCCGCGCGAGTCGGCGTACAGGATCCGCTCGAGCGAAGCCGCCGTGGTGCCGAAGCCCGCGACCGGGTGGAAGCGCTGCGGGTCGCCGAGGACCCGGTCGGCGGCGAAGCCGAGCAGCAGGCCGGCCGCGCGCGCCCTCATGACAGGGACACCAGCATCGCCGCGAGCGACAGCTCGATCGCGGCACCGAAGACGTCACCGGTGACACCGCCGAAGCGGCGGTTCGCGCGGACGAGGAGGGCGACGACGACGGCGAACGCGACGGCCGCGGCGAGGGCGCCCCGCCACCACGGAAGCCCGGCCCACACACCGGTCAGGGCCAGTGCGAGGCCCAGGACGAGCCAGACGAAGACGGCCACGAACCGCGGCACCGTCTGGGTGTACGTGCTGCCGAGCCCGTCGGTGCGCGCGGCCGTCACTCCTCGCGCACAGCAGACCGCGAGCCCGGCCCGGGACGCGCAGACCGCGACGCCCGCGAGGACCGCACCCTCGGGTGAGACCAGGGACGCGAGACCGGCCACCTGCAGCCCGAGGACGAGCACGACCGCCACCACCCCGGCCGGCCCGGACGTCCCCGACTTCATCACCTCGAGCGAGCGTGAGCGGTCGTAGGACGCGGCCAGCCCGTCGACGGTGTCGGAGAGGCCGTCGAGGTGGAAGGCGCGGTTGCCGAGGATCGCGGCACCGATCGCGAGCAGTGCGGTGACCAGGACCGGAAGGCCCAGCCAGTCGCCGGCGAGCAGGACACCCGCCACGGCAAGACCGAGCGGCAGCACCGCGAGCGGCGCCAGCACCATCGCGGCCGCCGCCCGGTTGCGGTCGACGGTGGAGGGCGGCCGCACCGGGATCGCGGTCAGCGTCCCGACCGAGAGCCGCCAGGCGTCGCCGATCATCCCGGCATGAGCTCGGACAGCAGCGCCACGTCGCGCAGGATCGCCACGGCGCTGCGGACGACCGGCACGGCGGCGACCGCGCCCGAGCCCTCGCCGAGGCGGAGGCCGAGGTCCAGCAGCGGCTCGAGCCCCATCTTCGCCAGCGCGAGGGACTGGGCGGGTTCGGTGGAACGGTGGCCGGCGGCGTACCACCCGGCAGCGCCGGGCTCGATGCGGTCCGCGGTCAGTGCGCAGGCGACGCTCATCAGTCCGTCGAGGAGGACCGGTCGGCCTTCCTGCGCCGCGGCGAGCAGGAAGCCGGTGCTGGCGGCGAGATCGGCGCTGCCGAGCGCGGCGAGCGTCTCGATCGGGTCGTTCGTCCGGTCGCCCGCGCGGGACAGCGCGGCGTCGATGACGTCAGTCTTGTGGCGCAGGGCCGCGTCGTCGATCCCGGTGCCGCGGCCGACGACCTCGGCGGCGGGCAGCCCCAGCCCGGCCGCGACCAGGGCGGCGGCCGGGGTGGTGTTGCCGATCCCCATGTCGCCGCTGATCAGCAGCTGCGCACCGGCGGCGATCTCCTCGCGCGCGACCGCCGCACCGGCGGCCAGCGCGGCTCGCGTCTCGTCGAGCGTGAGCGCGTCCTCGAGGTGGATCGCGCCGGAGGACCGGCGGATCTTGTACGCGGTCAGCGCGCTTCGCACCTCGTCGGACAGGTCGTCGAAGTCCTCGTCGACGCCGAGGTCGAGCACGCGCACAGCGACCCCGTGTGCGGCCGCCAGCGCGTTGACCCCGGCCTTGCCGAGCAGGAAGGTGCGCACCATCGCGCCGGTGATCGCGGACGGGAAGGCCGAGACACCGTGGCCGGCGACGCCGTGGTCGCCGGCAAAGATGACGAGGCGGACGTTGTCGACCGGCACCGGCGGCACCTGTCCCTGGCA
>JBDSPC010000028.1:0-12390 GCA_039914485.1 Nocardioides sp. | reverse complement strand
GTAAGGGGGGTGCCGGTGCGGAGTAGGGCAGCGAGGACCGCGCCACGTGCTCCAGGCATGAGCCCGCCGAACGGTTCTCCGAAGTTCACATGATTAGAATACCGTTCATATGGCCATAAATCTAGTCATAGGGGGGTTCCGAGCCCTCCCATCAGTGGGCGAAGTGTGATGGCAAGCCGACACGCCGCACAACCTCCATGAATTTGAACAGTGTCGGTCCTAGCGTGTTGAGGATGTCCGGCGTTGGTGACGCTCGGCAGAGGACGCCCACGACCGCCGGATCCCGGCTGGCCCTCACATATCAACTCCTGGTACGGCCGGAGCCTTGAACCGGTCGACCTCGGAGTTGTCGTAGACCCTGTACGCCGCCCCGAGCGGTACGCCGGTCACGGGGTTCGAGCCGGTGCCGAACAGGTGCTTCATCTGCTCGGCGGACACAACATCGCCGGCATCGAGACCGCTGATCCCGCTGAGACCGGAGCCAGTCCACCGGCCGGGGGACTCACCCTTGGCGGAGTAGTAGTCGGCCAGCGGAGTGCGCCCCTTCTCGGTCGAATCGAGCGCAGCGACCTGGCGGGTCAGATACTCATACCCCGACCCGGCCGACAGCTTCTGCAGCGTCATCGTCATACCCCAAAAGGCCGCGACGGTGGCCCCAGTGGCCAAGGGGGGAACCTCGATGAAAGAGGTGTGTGGCTGTTCGTCGTGAGGGACGGGCGCTGAAGTCGGGAAAGGCCGAGTGGAGGTCGGGATTCGCGGATAGCGTCGTGGGCGTGACTGGGGGATCGACAGCGGGCGAGAAGCGGATGCGGTTGCGGTATGCCGGGATCTGCCGTCTGTGTGGTGTCGAGTTGCCGGCGAAGGGGGACGCGATCTATGAGCGCATGACGAAGACGGTGCGATGTGTCGACTGCGTTCCGGCGGTGGGCGAGGTCGTCGTGCCCGTCGTCGCGGCGGAGGTCGAGGAGGCCATAGATGTCGGCACTCCCGGTGCCTCGGCGCGACGAGAGTTCGAGCGACGCCAGGGCAAGCGTGAGGAGCGGATCCGGTCCAAGCACCCGAAGCTCGGTGGTCTTTTCCTGGCGCTGAGCGATGATCCGCAGTCGACGAAGTCGTGGGACGTCGGCGCAGTCGGTGAGGAGCGTGTAGGCGCTCGCCTCAATGAGCTCGCGTCCGAGTCCTTGCGGTTGCTGCATGACCGCCGCATCCCAGGGACGCGCGCCAACATCGACCACATCGTCGTTGCGTCGAGCGGCGTGTATGTGATCGACCCGAAGAGATACAAGGGCCGCCCGAGTCTCAAGGTCGAGGGCGGGCTCTTCCGGCCGCGCGAGGAAAAGCTGCTTGTGGGCAGTCGCGACTGCACCAAACTCGTCGATGGGGTGCTCAAGCAGGTCGACGTGGTGCGCGGGATCGTCGGCGACGAGATCCCAGTCCAGGGCGTCCTGTGCTTCGTCGACGGCGACTGGCCTCTGATCGGCGGTTCGTTCACGACCCGCGATGTGGCGGTCCTGTGGCCGAAGAAGCTCTATCCGAAGTTGCAGGCGGAAGGCTCGCTGAGCATCGATGCCGTTGCCGAACTGCACCGAAGGCTGGCCTTGGGGTTGCCCGCGGCCTGAGTCGTCATGACCAACCGACACCTGCTCCGCGACGAGGCGTGTGTGCGGCGCAAACAGAGACTCGCGGCGGTTCGGTGGCCACTCGCAGACCTATCGCGGCCTTTAGGGGTAGGACCACCCCCGACAGGCAGGAGCCGACCATGACCGAGAACCTCCACACTAACCCGACTCTCCGCGACGAACTGCTCACGATCGAGGAGGTCGCCGAGCTGCTCCGCATGCCGGTCGCCTCGCTGCGCTACTGGCGCGTGCTCGACACAGGGCCGCGCGGCTTCATCATCGGACGGCGGCTGCGCTACTGGCGCCAGGACGTCATGGACTGGCTCGACGAACAACGCGAGTCCACAGGCCGCGGCGTTGCCTGATTCATCCACAGGATCGTTGATCACCGACCTGGCCAGCTGGCGACGAGTGGC
The DNA here is from genome assembly GCA_039914485.1 of Nocardioides sp. Classification (GTDB taxonomy): domain Bacteria; phylum Actinomycetota; class Actinomycetes; order Propionibacteriales; family Nocardioidaceae; genus Nocardioides. The sequence continues at coordinate 10,355 of JBDSPC010000028.1, read as the reverse complement.
ATGGCGGACAAATGAGCAAGCAACCCAGGACCATGCCTCGGCAGCGACGCTCCCAACGCGGAGTTGTCGAGGACCGTTGGCGCAAGCGCATCAAGGACGAGCACGGCATCACCATCGAGGTGCCGTCGGCCGTCGCCGGAGAGGTGACCCGCTGGCGCGCTCGGTACGTCGACGACTCCGGTCGCGAGCACACGCGCGCGTTTGATCGGAAGGCCGACGGTCAGAACTGGATCGACAAGCAGCTGGCTGCTCTGCTGCGCGGTGACCACGTCGCACCGAAGGACGCGAAGCTCACTGTGGGGGAGTGGTGCGAGAAGTGGCTGGCCGGCTACGGCACCAGACGCAAGTCGACCGTCCGTCAGGTCGAGGCGCACATCAAGATCATCAGGGCGCATTTCGGGTCCGTGCCGCTGTCGGCGGTGAAGCCGTCCGACGTACGTACCTGGACCGCAGTCCTCAAGGAGGAAGGGCGTGCCGAATCCTACGTATACGCGCTCCACTCCAGGCTCTCGCAGCTCTTCACGGATGCCGTCCACGACGGGCTCGTGGTGCGCAACCCGTGCTCGCGGCGTACGTCCCCGGGGATGGGGAAGCAGCGGCCGTACGTCGCGACCACCCGTCAGGTCTGGGCGCCGTACGACGCCGTGCCGGGCCGGCGTCCGGCCAGCGATCCTGCTGGGCGCCCACGCTGGGCTGCGGCTCGCCGAGGCGGCGGCGCTCCGGGTCGAGGACGTCGACTTCAGCACGGGTGTCGTGTCGCCCGTGAGCCAGTGGTTGGACCAGCCCCTGAAGTCGGAGATGAGCCGGACGTCGATCCCGATCCCCAAAGAGATGGCGCACCTCCTTGCCGAGGCAGTCCGACTCGGCGACGGGCGGTTCCTGGCCAGCGACCAGTGGGGGAACCCCGCCGGACCGTGGACGATCGAACGCGCGATCCGAGCTTGCCGTGAGATGGCGGGACTGACCCGCGACTTCCGGTTCCACGACCTACGGCACTACTTCGCATCGCTCCTCATCGCCTCCGGCCTTGACGTCAAGGTGGTCCAGGCTCGGCTACGGCACGCCTCGGCCAAGACGACCCTCGACACCTACGGCCATCTCTGGCCCGACCGCGACGACTCCTCCCGAGCGGCCGTCGCCGCGGTGTATCGCGAGCACCCGCCATCGCGCGAGTGATGGTCACTCCCCCGTCGCAGGCATTGGTTCGGGCCGGGGCATTCCGCCGCGAAGGACACGCATGGTCCACCGCGGGCTGTCGGAGCCTCTGCGATCAAAGTCACGTATACATCCCCGCCAACACCGGCCGGAGTCACGCACACCGGCAGCCAATCGGCTCGACATCGTCATGCGAACGACGGTTGATGCACGTTACGGTAGCCGTCAACACGTTTGTTGCCTGGCCGGTCGGACATGGCAACGCGGGTAGACGAGGGGATGGGATGGCGTGCCCGGTCGTCCAGGGCTCCTTAATTGGCAGCGAACCGCATCGACCGCACCACCCCGTCGAGGACGGCCATGTCCCGGCCGTGGTTGGCGAGGATGTCGTCCACTTCGATAGCCAGCACACCCCCTCCGTAGTCCAGGAGGTAGAGGCGCATTGCCAGCCCGGGGATCAGGGAGTGATCGAGTTGTGAGGGTGGCAGGCCCACGATGAGCGGAGTGTAGGTCCGGCCGTGGCGGCATGGCAGCGTCCCGGCGCCCGTCGCCCGGACGAGGTCCTGGACCGTGCCGTGCTGCCCGCCGACGGAGACTTGACGGGGTCTCGTGCTGACGATCGTCGAAGCGTGGGTGAGCCACGAACCGATCCCCTTGACCGTCACCGGTACCTGCCTGCGCGGCACGCCAGCGCACGAGCTGGCGGCGACGCGGGTGTAGACGCCGATGTAGTCGCTGGTCCCCGGATCGACCTCGTCGAGCGAGCCCCACGGGGGAAGCACGACGAGGTTGCCCGGCGAGTGCTCGTCGGTGGTCCAGCCGCCAGGCATGGTCAAGGTCACCGTCGGTCGGAACACCAAGGTGCGGTTGGTCCCGCCGCCTGCGGTGGAGGCGCCCGGCAACGCCGTCTCTGTCTGGTCGTTGGGCGCTCTCGTGGAGGGGTCCGGCCTACGAATCAAGGCGTCCACGCCGACCGCTGCTCCGCCGACAAGCGCGAGCATCACCATCAGCAGCACGGGCTTGTGGCCGACGCGTGACTGGCCCTGGGGCCACCCGCGCTCACCTCGGTCGCCCGCCCTCGGGCGGCCATCGCGCTGAGGCATCTCGTTCCCCATCACCAGATAGTGCCATCATCCGCTGCGTGGTCAGCCAGCCGTGAAGGGTTGGGCCGAAGGGGTGGTCACTCAGGACCGTGGGCTCCAGTCGGCACCGCCATCGACCTCGGGTGTTGAGGTGACGGGGTGGACGTGGGTGCCGTCGGCGGCCGCGAGATAGACGTCGTTCTCCCCCTCGACGCCCGTCCGGGCGAAGACGATCCAGCGGCCGTCGGGAGAGAACTTGACCTTGTGACTGATGACGGTGTCCTCGAAGTGGGTGAGCTGGGTCAGGCCCGACCCGTCGGGGTGCATCGAGAAGAAGTTACCGATGCCCGTCTCCTCGTCCTCGACGGCCCGGAAGACGATGGTGTCGCTGCGCGTCGACCAGTCGGGCGTGCCGCCGGCCCTGAGGGACCACGGGGTGAGCCGGTGGAGCCCCGTGCCGTCAGCGTTGATGATGAACAAGGCCAGACCGCCTGCGGGTTTGCCGGCGGCCGTCAGCAGCAGCGTGAACACCAGGCGATTGCCGTCCGGGGACCAGGCAACGCCGCCGCGGTCGCCGGAGTACGACGCCCCGTGGGTGAGGTTGACCCGATTGCTGCCATCGGCGTCCATCGTCCAGATGTCCACGTGCTGCAGCTCTCCATTGGTGACCTTCCCCTCGCCGTGCTGATAGGCGATCCGTTGGCCGTCAGGTGAATAGGCAGCGAAGTCGTCGATCCCGGTCACCGTCGTCCCGTGGTTGGGCGTGCCGCGGGTCAGGTGTGTCGGCCGCGAGCCATCGACAACGACCGTCATCAGGCTGCGGATCTCGTGCGCGGTGCCCATGCCGGTGAAGCGGGTGAACAGCACGCTCTTCCCGTCGAGGCTCCACTCCGGGTCCTCGTCATCGACGCCGGGGGCGCTCTGCGTCAGCCGCCGCTCGTCCGTGCCGTCGGTGTTGCTGGTGAAGAGCGAGGCGCTGGTCCCCGAAGCATCGGAGTAGCGGCGGAACACGATCCGCCCCGGGAGCCGGAGAGGCTTGGCTGCCGTCGTAGCTCCATTCGTGGGCTGGGTGTCGGAGGCAGCCGTGCTCGATGACTCTGACGACGACCGGGGGTTGGCCGGTGTCGCGGCGGAGTCCGAGTCGGCAGAACAGCCGGCCGTGGCCGTGCTCATCACGACGGCGGTCATGGCAAGGCCGGCGGCACAGAACCGTGGGTGTGACATGGGATTCTCCTCAGAGCTGGACGACCTCTCCAGCATGCGGATCAAACGACCGCCCCACATCGTGGGTGCCTCCCCCAGACTTCGATGCCTCCCTGTGGCTAGCCACAGTCGCGACACGTGCCTAGCCGTTGCGCAGGAATGTCAGGACGGCCACCACGCGGCGGTGCAGGTCAGTGGACTCCGGCAGGTCGAGCTTGAGGAAGATCTGGGTGACGTGAGCCTCGACGGTCCGCTCGGCGACGCACAGCCGCGCGGCCAGCGCCTTGTTGGACATCCCCTCCGCGAGGAGGCCCAGCACCTCGCGCTCGCGGGTGGTGAGCGTGGCGAGCGGGTCGGTCGTGCGTTGCCGTCGCAGCAGCTGGGACACGATCGTAGGGTCGATCACGTTCTCGTCGTCGCAGATCCTGCGCAGGGCGTCGACCACCGTGGCGATGTCGAAGACCCGGTCCTTCAGGAGATAGCCGACGCGTTCGGGGTGGTCCTCGAGGAGCTGGAGGGCGTATGCCGGCTCGACGTACTGCGAGAGGACCAGCACGCTCACCTCGGGGTGGGTTGCCCGGATCTCGCGGGCGGCCACCAGGCCCTCGTCGGTGTGTGTCGGAGGCATCCGGATGTCGACGAGCGCCACGTCGGGTCGGTGCCGGCCAACCTGTTCGAGGAGCTCAGCCGCGTCGGCGGCCTCTCCCACGACCTCAATGCCGGCCTGGCGGAGCAGCGTCACGATGCCAGCTCGTGTCAGCAGGGTGTCATCGGCCACGACTACGCGCACGGGATCTCCATCCGACAGGTGGTCGGTCCAGCCGTCACCGTACCGCCGAGGGCTCCGACCCGATCCACCACTGAGCTCGGGATCGACGTCCGCACCGGGCCATCGTCCTTGACGACGACGACGAGGCAGCGCTGGTCGTGGTGGGCGGTGACAAGGACCCGGGTCGCTCGTCGCTGACGAGCCACCTGAACGGCTTCAAGCACGCCGAAGTAGGCAGCGGACTCGACAGGACCGGGACAGCGGACGTCGGGATCGGCGAACGTGACCCGTACGGGGAGCGGGGCCAGCTCGGCAAAGGTCCGCAGCGCCGCCGCCAGTCCGAGTTGGACCAGGGCCGCCGGGAAGATGCCGCGAGCCAGCTCGCGCAGGTCCTGGAGCACTTCCTGGGTGATCTCCGTGGCCTCGCGCAGGGTTGTCGCGGTGAGGGTGTCGCCCTCAGCGACGGCCGTCGCGCTCGCGACGCGGATGTCGTAGGACAGGGCCAGCAGGCGCTGCTGGGCACCGTCGTGGAGGTCACGTTCGAGGCGCTGGCGTTCGCGATCGCCAGCTTCCACGATGCGGACCTGTGAGGCCCGGAGCTCCTCGAATCTGGCCAGGACTTCGGCCTGCAGGCGCTCGTTCTCCAGGCCGAGACGCACCGAAGCGCCGAGGTGTTCCTCGAGTTGCGAGACAGGACAGGCGTGATCGATCACGGCGATGGGGCTGCCGTCGTGGGTCAGAGTGGTCGCGTGCCGACCTCCATGGGCCCGCGGCTCCGCCACTGCGCGGCCGCTGGCGTCGACGAGTGCGCCTGTCTCTCCGATGCGATAACCGACACGCAGGGCGTCATCCCCGACGGCCTCGCCCAGCGCCGCCTCGAGGGCTCCGGCCTCCGGGACTGCCGCAAGGTCGATGGCGAGCCTGGCCAGCGACCGTCGCCTGCCTTCCCCGAGGACGGCAGAGAAGACGAGCCCGAGCGCGAGCACGATCAGGCTGGCCGAGAAGGCGACGTATGCCGCCTGAAGCACGTCGTCGAAGGGGTCCTCGACCGGACGTTTCAATGACACCAGCGCCCGGACGACCACGACGGTCCCGAGCACCATCACTGGCGCGGCGATCGGCGCCGAGCGTCGGCGGGCGACGCGAGCTCCGACGCCAAGTCTCATCGCACCTAGAGCGACCGTCAGGACGCCGAGAGCGGCCAGGAACCACTGCCACGCGACCTCGATCGCGTGCACCAGGTCCGGCCAGGAGTGCACCAGGAACGGGTTCACGCTGCAGTTGGCAAAGCAGGTCGGGTCGAAGTACGGGTCCCGGAACAGCGTCACGACGACGCCGACCGCGACCGCCCCGGCGTACCCCACCATCACGACCGATTGTTCAAGGGGCCGGCGTCGCGGAGCGATGGCCACGACCACGTGGAGGAGCAGGGGCACGGTGAACAAGGAGATGAGGAGAGCGCCGGATCGCGCCGCCGGCGGCCCCTCGGACCAGCCGATGAGCGGGGAGGCGAACCAGCTCAGCCCGACCAGCAGAGTCAGGTCGCCCGCCCCTGCGTGATGACGACCCCACGAACTGACCAGACCTGCGACCACTACGGCCATCCCGGTCGCCAGCATGAGTGCGGCCGCGGCGTCCGAGCGCCCGGCGTACGACGCGTAGCGGCCAGCACCTGTGGCCACGGCATACGACGCGATCCCGACCAGCACGACTACCAGACCCGCAGCGAAGCGCCCGCCCTCAACCAGCACCAAACGGCCGCGCTCCATGTGTGGAGCCTAGTCAGCAGAGGGGGTCCTGATCCTGTGGCTAGCCCGGGTGCGGCGATGCTCACGGGTCCCTAGTATCGAAAGCACGCGAGGGACGGGAGATGTCGAGCATGGCCACACCCGTCGGTTTCCAGCGTCTGGCGATGGCCGCCTTGCTTGGCGTCGGACTGACTTCGACCGTGGTTGGCTGCGGCGCCGCGCCGTCCGAGGTGAGCAGCAGCGGCTCGGCGAGCGCCAGTGCATTCGAGGTCGTGGCCCGCTATCCCGCCAAGGCCCTGGGACTACGCCGCCCCAATGCCCTCGCCCTCGGTCCCGACGGGGACCTGTACGTCACCGACTACCGCCAGCGGGTCAGCGTGATCTCGCCCCAGGGACGCGTGCTCCGGCGGTGGGGTGAGTTGGGCGACGGGCCGGGCCAGTTCCACTTCGTCGGTCCCGACCCCTCTGACCCGACGTGGATCGCGGGCCGACTGACCGTGAGTCGGGACGGGGAGGTCTATGTCTCGGACAGCGGGAACGCCCGCGTGCAGGTGTTTACTCCGGACGGGGGGTTCGTCCGGCAGTTCGGGAGCTACGGCGAAGGTGACGGGCAGTTCCACCGGCCTTACGACCTGGCGGTCGACGCCTCGGGCGATGTTTTCGTCGCCGACGACGAGCGGCAGATGCTCAGCGGCTATTCAGCCACGGGCCAGACTTTGTGGACGATCGGCGGGACCGAGAAGGATGCCGACCTCGTCGGGCACTTCCACGTGGGCATGATCGATGGGCACGGTCGCCTGCTCGTCACCAACGACGACCAGGCGCGCATTCTCTACATCGACGCCGAGGGCCACAAGGTGGACGTCTTCGGCGGAGGCGAGCCGCTCGTCCAGGACGGTCCCTGTGACGTCACGGTGGACGACCTGGGTTACACCTATGTCTCCCCATGCGGTCCCGGATCGACCTACGTCTTCGACCGTGGCCACCAGCTCGTGGCCTCGTGGCCGGCGTCCGAGGGCGTCCTGGTGACGGCACCGCGATTCGGACCCGATGGGACTGGTTACGCACTGGGCATCGACGGTTCCGTCGTCGTGGTGCGCGCGACGTTGGGCCGGTCATGATCAGGCTGGGCCGTCGCGCTCGCGGTTTCGCGACGCTCGCGCTGCTTCTGTCCCTCGTGGCCGCGTGCGGCAACCTCGACACGGGGGGCGACAAGGCCGGCAGGCGCGGTCCGGTCGTGCTGAGGCTGGCCAACTCGGGTTACGCACCCGACGACACGCTGACGCGTTTCGTCGAGGCCGTCGACCGGCTGTCCGACGGCGAGGTGCGCATCGAGCTGGTCAACGCCTTCGGGGGGTTCGCGGCGGACTCCGAGATCCAGATGGTGAAAGCAGTGGCGGCCGGCGACGTGGATCTCGGCGTGGTCAACAGCGGGGCCTTCGACTCCTTGGGCGTGACGAGTCTTGAGGCATTGTCGGCGCCGCTCCTGATCGACAGCTATGCCCTGGAGAACGCGGTGCTCGCGAGCCCGCTGGCCGACGAGCTGCTCGAAGGGGTGCAGGCCGTGGGCGTGACCGGACTCGGCATGAGCGCGGGCCACTTCCAGCTGCCCATCGCCCGCGACCGGGCCCTGCTCGAGCCGAAGGACTGGCGGGGGGTCTCGTTCGGGACCTATCCCTCTGCGCTCAAGGAACAGGCGATCCGCGCCCTGGGCGCGAGCCCCTTCGGCGCGTTCGGGGGGCCCCGCGAGCATGCCCTGGACGTCGGCGAGATCCAGGCGTTCAATCTCGGATTTCCCTTCTATGGCGGGAGCGACCTGCCGACGAAGGCGCCCTACGTCACCGTGAACGTGCGGTTGTGGGCCTTGATCAACGTGTTCATCGGCAACCCCGGCGTGATCGACGGGCTCAGTGGTCAGCAGCGGGGCTGGCTGGAGCAGGCCGCGGCCGAGACGGAGGTGTACGCCGCGGGGCTGGTCGCCGATGAGTCCGAGGGCATTCACGGGGCCTGCGACCAGGGGGCGCGGCTGGTGTCAGCCTCGCCCGACCAGCTCGCCGCGCTGCGGACCGCCTTCGACCCGCTGTACGCAGAGCTCAGGTCGGACCCCGAGACGAGCAGGGCGATCGATGAGATCTCGGACCTTGCGAGCAGGACGACACCCGAGCCGGCGCAGCACTTTCCCTCAGCCTGCGTCGTCCGACCCTGAGGTCGGAAACGCCGCGATCAGCCGGGTGCCGCCGTCCGTCGGGCTGCTCACCTCCAGCGTGCCGCCGAGAGCAGCGACCCGGTCCATCAGCCCATGCAACCCCGTCCCGCGCTGGTGGTCGGCACCACCGCGACCGTTGTCGCTGATCTCCACGACGAGTTGGCCTGGTGGCGACGCGAGCCTTACGTTGACCGCGGTGGCCGCGCTGTGCTTGACCGCGTTGGCGACTGCCTCCGAGCACACGAAGTATGCCGCGGCCTGGATCGCCGGCGGCACCTCGACCGCTGACCCCTCGAGTGTCACGGGCAACGCAGAGTCGGCGGCCAGCTCGAGCACGGCTGCCGCCAGTCCTCGGTGCGCAAGCGTCCTGGGGTGGATGCCCCGGGCCAGCCGCCGGAGGTCTTCCTCGGTGCGCATGAGCTGGGTGCGAGCGGCTTCGACCTGAGCCGCCACGGCAGGTACGCCAGCCTCGTCCTGTGCCCGACCGAGCAGGTCGGCGAGGTCGCCGAGACGGCTCAGCGCGCCCTCGCTCACCCGGGTCTCCAACCGGTGCCGTTGCTCGTCGGCCGTTGCCAGGATCCGCAGCTGCGAAGCGCGGACGTCGGCGATCCGGTCATCCACGGTGACCAGCAGCAGATCATGGGCGGCTACGAGTCTCACCGCGTCGCGGACGGCCTCGACGAGTGCTGCGTCCGTCGGGGACGCGGCCGCGTGGAGCAGGACCGCGACCGGCCGGCCGTCTAGCTCGATGTTGGTCAGCGTCTGGCTGTCGTCGTCGAGCGGCAGCGGGTGTCCATCGGCGCTGACAAATGCCCCCGCCTCGTCGGCCCAGAAGCCGATCGCGATCCCGAGGTTGCCGAGCACCGTAGCCAGCTCCGCACGGAGCCCCCGGCCCGAGGCCGCCCCGAGCTCGACCACGAGGTCCGTCACGGCCGTGCGGTCCCAGCCAGTGGTACGCAATCCGTACGTCAGCCCCAGCGCAATCAGCCCGACCCCTCCTTCGTAGACGAGCAGTAGGTGGTCGTCCAGGCGACGGCTCGGTCCCAGCCGTTGCGCCAGCGCTTCGCCGGCGGTCAGGACGAACCAGGCAACGGCCATCGCCAGGGCCACCAGGCGGGCCCGTTGTTCGGGTCGCGATCCGGCGGCATACAGCCTGAGGGTGACCACCAGCACCATCGCCGCGACCGCCAGGGCCAGCACTGGTTGGGGCCAGAACGCCTGAGCGACAGCTGCCACGTAGGCGATCGCGACGGCCGCCTGAACGGGTCGCGAGGAGGTCCGGCCGTTCGGGTAGGCCAGCACGAGGTGGAGAAGTGGCCCGCGGTGCACGAAGAGCAGGGCCGCGGCGAGCAGCCCGACGCCCTCCGGCCAGGTGTCGGAGAAGTTCGGGAGGAACCACCCGAAACCGGCGGCCATCAGCAGCCAGCCGGCCCACGACCCGGGTCGCCAGCGCCCTGCAATGAGCCCGCAGCACAGCAGTGTCAGCCCCACTGCCAGGTCGGGCAACCAACGACCGGGCTCGTCCCAGCGGCCGAGGGTGCCCTCAGCGGCCAGACCGAGGACGACGCCCGCGGACCAGACGATGAAGCCCGGTCGCGTCATCAACGGCTCAGCCGACGACGGCCGTCAGAGCCGCCCCCGAGAGGTCCGACTTCGAGATGAATCCCCTGACAGCTGACTCCTCGAGCCGGTGGCCGTAGGAGTCCGCATCGCGGCTCGACACGAGGACCACCGCGGGCGGATCGAGTCCGGCCGCGAGGAGGACGGCGATGTCGAAACCATCCATGTCCGGCAGCTGGACGTCGAGCAGCACCACGTCGGGGCGCAGGGTGGTCAGGATCGAAAGGGCGCTGGCACCGTCGGCCGCCTCGCCGACGACGGCATAACCCTCGACCTCGAGCATCGCCCTGGCCGAGCGACGGAAGTCCGCGTGGTCATCCACGATGAGGACGGTCGGCCGCATGTCGTCATGCTCCCATCTTTGAAGAGGTCCCGAGGGAGTCGCCGGAACCCCGTCCCGGGTGGGACGGGGTTCCGGGTTCACGTGCTCAGCGGCACGCGATGTTGAGGCACTGCAGCTTGTTGCCGTTGCCCGCAGCGCGATTGCCGCCGCCGTCGATGGTCCCGGGCAGGACCTCGATGCCAAGGTCGCCGTTGTGGACGGCCACGTTGCGGGTCACCGTCGAGGTGGC
>JBDSPC010000027.1:0-8878 GCA_039914485.1 Nocardioides sp. | reverse complement strand
CGCCGCCAGGACGCAGCGTCGGGCGACGTCCAGACGACGGGTTCCCGGTCGAGGGTCGACCGCTCGTTGCCGCCGCCGACGACGACCCACGACGAGCCGTCCCACGTCGCGGCCTGGGCCAGCGACGAGAAGCCGTCCTCGTCGGCGAGCCCGGGCACGTCCTCCTCGATGGTGAAGTCGCGTCCGTCCGTCGAGTGCCAGACCGCCGGCCCGCTGATCCGGTTGCCAGTGATCAGCCAGCCCGGGTCGGCCCCGGTGATCGGCCCGACGTTGGTGGCCGTCGCTCCGCCGTACAGGTTGAAGGCAGCGCGCTGGTCGTCGAGGCCGCCGAGCTTCTCGAAGAACGTGGTCACGCGCGGGTTGCCGTGCGCTCCCCCTGACCGGGCGCCGACCGCGACGACCTGGCCGTTGGCGCAGGCGACCGTCGACAAGATGGCTCGGCGCCCCCAGTAGGTCGTCGCGGTGACGTCCAGCGCCGTCCAGGTCTCGCCGTCAGCGGAGCGCCACGCGGCTGGTCGTGCGTCCTGCGTCTCGGACGGGGATGCGAGCACGACGCCGCCGACCGCCGTCCACACTCCCCCGCAGCTCACGGCGTCGCGCACCGCGATCCGCCCCGGCAGGCCGCTCGGGTCCGGCAGATCGACCGAGTGCCAGTCCGGCGAGACGGGCTCATCGTCCGCGCTGCACGCCAGCGGCAGAACCAGCAGCAGAGTGAGACATCCAGCCGCGGCGACTCGCACTCCGCGATGGTGCCACGGACTACGGTCGAACCATGAACGACTTCAACCAGCAGATCATCGACGAGTTCCGCGCCAACCGCGGGACCGTGACCACGATGGGATTCGGTGATCGGCTGGTGCTGGTCCACTCGACCGGCGCGAAGTCCGGGCAGCAGCGAACCAACCCCTTGGCCGCGATCCCGGACGGCGACGGCTGGCTGATCGCCGCGTCCAAGGGCGGCGCTCCGGACAACCCCGACTGGTACCACAACCTGCTCGCCAACCCGTCGGCCTCCGTGGAGGTGCCCGACGACACTGCGGACAGTGGCATTGCGGCGTACGACGTGCTGGGCGAGGACCTGCAGGGTGCCGCGCGCGACGAGGCCTGGGCGAAGTTCAAGACGGCCTCCCCCGGCTTCGGCGAGTACGAGGTCAACGCCGCACCGCGGGTGATCCCCGTGGTGCGACTGGCGCGTCGGTAGGCCCTAACCTCCACGCATGAGCGCGACGATCCGTGACGGCAGCACGCCACACGCGATCGCCGCAGGTGTCGTCACCGCCGTCGTCGGCTTCAGCTCGTCCTTCGCCGTCGTCCTCACCGGACTGGCGGCCGTCGGCGCCAGCCAGGGCCAGGCCGCCTCCGGACTGGCGGTCGTGTCGCTGACCATGGGGCTCGGCTGCATCGTGCTCTCACTGGCGCACCGGACCCCGGTGACCGTCGCATGGTCCACCCCCGGAGCCGCGCTGCTCGCCGGCGCGGCGCTGCCCGCGGCGGGTTGGGCAGGGGCCGTCGGCGCCTTTGTCGTGGCGGGTGTCCTCTATCTGGTGACGGCGTTGATCAAGCCGCTCGGGGACTGGGTCGCACGCATCCCCGGTGCCGTCGCCAGCGCCATGCTGGCCGGCGTGCTGCTCACGCTCTGCGTGGCACCCTTCCGCGCCCTGGCCGCCGATCCGGCCGCCATCGCCCCGGTGCTGGTCACCTGGCTCGTGCTGCTCCGGATCGCTCGACGCTGGGCCGTCCCGGGTGCGCTGCTGGCGGCCGTCGTGGTCATCGTCGTCGTGGGCGAGCCGCTGGGCGACGGCTCACTGCTGCCGTCGCTGACCTGGACGGCGCCGTCGTTCGACTGGCGGACCATGGTTGCCCTCGGCCTCCCGCTCTACCTCGTCACCATGACCGGGCAGAACATCCCGGGCGTGGCCGTGCTCGAATCCTTCGGCTACCGCGCTCCGCTGCGCTCGGCGCTCACGTGGGCCGGCGTGAGCACTGTGGTGACCGCTCCGGCCGGAGGGTTCAGCATCAACCTCGCCGCCATCTCCGCCGCGCTGGCAGCGGGGCCCGAGGCTGGTGCGGACAAGGAACGGCGCTGGGTCGCGGGCGTCACCTGCGGCGTCGTCTACGTACTCCTGGCTCCGCTGTCCGTGCTGGTCACGAGCGTGAGCGCGGCCGCCCCGGACGGCCTCATCGCCTCGGTCGCCGGGGTCGCGCTGATCGGCACCTTCGCGGCATCGGCCTCGGCAGCGCTGTCGGACGAGCGGCACCGGGAAGCGGGCGCCGTGACGTTCCTGGTCGCGGCCTCCGGTCTCTCGTTCGTCGGCATCAGCCCGGCGTTCTGGGCACTCGTCGCGGGCGGCGTCGTCCTGATCGCGCTGCGATTCCGCTCGCGCTGACTGCTTGGATGATCACCATGACCGACATCAGCGGGCTCGAGACCGCCGAAGACTTCAACGCACGCGTCATGGCTGCGACCGACGACGAGGGGCGACTGACCGTCGCCGTCGAGGAGATGCCCGGATGGGACATCTTCCCGTTCGAGCTCGACTCGCTGCGGATCAAGCCGCTGCAGCCGCTCGCCGAAGCCGAGCCGGCACGCCGCGGCGAGGACCCCGCCGAGTGCTGGTGCAACCAGGACGAGGTGCCGGCGCGGATCGCGGACAACGTGGTGTGGAGCAACGAACGGTGGCTGGTCACCCTCGACCACCAGATGCGACTCCCGTTGGCCTGCAACCTCCTGCCGCGCGAGCACTGCGACCTCACCGACGTGCCGGACCACCTCAGCGGGGAGATGGGCCGGCTGATCGTCGCGATCTCGGCCGCCATCGAGGAGCTCCCGAGCGTCGGCCGCTCCCAGCTCGCGAAGTACGGCGACGGCGGCGCCCACCTCCACCTGTTCTTCTTCGGCCGGCCCGACCGAATGCTGCAGCTGCGCGGATCACCGCTCCTGGACTGGGAGGAGAACCTCCCGGCCGTCCCGCTCGAGGTGTTGCGGGCCAACGCGGCGTATGTCGCCGCGCGGCTCGTCGAACGGGTGGGTGGCTCCGGTCCCGCGTGGGCCTGACCGCCCACCGGATATCGACATGTGTCAATATTGATCCATGTCGAAGTCTCAGCTGACGCTCACCGCGACCGAATCGGTGGCGTGCTGCTCGCCGCTGCTGACCGAGCCCATGAGTGGGGACCAGGCCGAGCGCATCGCGCCGCTGCTCAAGGCGATCGCCGACCCGGTCCGGCTCCGGTTGCTCAGCCTGGTCGCGGCGCACGAGGGCGGCGAGGCCTGCGTCTGCGACCTCAACGACGCGTTCGACCTCAGTCAGCCGACGATCAGCCACCACCTCAAGGTGCTGCACGAGGTCGGGCTGCTCGACCGGAGCAAGCGCGGCGTGTGGGTCTACTACCGCGTGCGCACCGAGGCTCTCGGCGATCTCGCCACGCTGCTCGGAGGCGTCGGCCGGTGACCCTGACACGCACCGCCCTCGCCGAGCTGGTGGGGACGGCCTTCCTGGTCGCCACCGTCGTGGGCTCGGGGGTGATGGCCACCCGGTTGACCGATGACGTCGGGCTCCAGCTGCTGATCAACAGCACCGCCACCGGCGCCGTGCTCGTTGCGCTGATCCTCGCCCTCCAGCCGGTCTCGGCCGCGTTCAACCCGGTGGTGACCCTCGTCGAGCTCGTGCTCGGCCTGGTCGGCGCGCGCGCCGCTGCCTGCCACATCGCCGCTCAGCTGGGAGGCGGAGTCCTCGGCGCCGTACTCGCGAACCTGATGTTCGACCTCGACGCCGTCACCATCGCCAGCACCCAGCGCGACGGGTCGCACCTGCTGATCGCCGAGGTGGTCGCGACCCTCGGACTCGTCGTCATCATCTTCGGCAGCGTCCGCTCGGGACGCACCGAGACCATCGCCTTCGCCGTCGGCGGCTACATCGCGGCGGCCTACTGGTTCACCAGCTCGACCAGCTTCGCCAACCCGGCCGTCACCCTGGCCCGGATGTTCTCCGACACCTTCGCCGGCATCGCTCCGGCCTCCGTCCCCCTGTTCGTGCTCATGCAGCTCATCGGCGGCGCGCTGGCCCTCGGGCTCGTCCACTTCCTCTACCCCACCCCACAGGAGTCCACATGACGCCCACCGTCCTCTTCGTCTGCGTCCACAACGCCGGCCGCTCCCAGATGGCCGCCGGCTGGCTGCAGCACCTCGCCGGTGACCGGGTCGAGGTCCTCAGTGCCGGCTCCGCGCCTGCCGACACGATCAACCCGATGGCGATCGCGGCGATGGCGGAGGAGGGCATCGACATCGCCTCAGCGCAGCCCAAGATCCTCACCGACGGCGCAGTCCAGGCCTCCGACGTCGTGATCACCATGGGCTGCGGCGACGCCTGCCCGTTCTACCCCGGCAAGCGCTACGAGGACTGGAAGCTCGACGACCCGGCCGGCCAGGGCCTCGACGCCGTCCGCCCGATCCGCGACGAGATCCGGGCGCGCGTCGAGGCCCTCATCGCCGAGATCGCACCGACCGGTGGACCCGCGGCCTAGTCATCCCGGGTGGTTCTGATGGCCCGATCACCCCGTTCACCGGGAGTTCGCCGTCGCCGTACGGCGAATCGTGCCAACCTCGCAGGCATGTGGGACATCGTGACCAGCGCCAACGAGCACCTTTCGCACGACATGCCGTGCGTCGGGTGCGGGCACGGCCAGCACACCTACCTCCCGTGCTCCGACGCGTGCCAGTGCGTGCACGGCCGACTCCTGGTCGGCAGCCCGAGCTAGTCGGACGCGCCTCGCCGTACAGTGCCGAGGAACCCCGACACCGGGACACTCCACGAGAGGCACACCATGAGCGAGCTGAACGTCGTAGCCACGATTCCGGTCAAGCCCGAGCACGTCGACGCGATCCGGGGCGCTCTCAACGAGCTTGCCGTCGCCACCCGCGACGAGTCCGGTTGCCTGGCCTACGACCTCTACGAGTCCGCGGCCGCACCCGGCGTCTTCGTGACCGTCGAGCGCTGGACCGATCAGGCCGCCCTCGACGCCCACATGCAGACCCCGCACGTGGCCGCAGCGTTCGCCGCGGCCGGTGAGGCGCTCGCCGGCGACGTGGCGATCCACCCGCTGACGCCCGTCGCGGGCTAGTGCCGAAGCACGCGCCCGGCAGTTCCTGCGCCGCATCCTCGAGCCCATCTGAGCAGCGTCAGCGCTACTCGCCGAGCGTGTAGTCGGCCACCTTCGTCAGGCGCGGTGACTCGTGGTCGCCGTCGACGACCTTGCCGCCGACCCACCACATCCGCAGGGTTGACGGAGAGAGCTCGAGGAAGGCCAGGTTGTTGTCGAACCACGGTCCCCGGGCGTACTTCCAGGTGATCGGGCTGGTGGGCACCTTCGTCGAGTAGGACGCAAGGCGGCCCAGCGGACCGGCCACCCCATAGCTGAGCACGGCGGTCGCGAAGCGCATCCGGGGTGCGAGCGGGTTGCGGATCGGTGAGCAGACCGCCTGCAACAGGTGACTGCGCATGGGTGGGCTGCGCCGCGCCGTTCGCCGCGACAGACGTGCCCGGCTGACATAGCTGTGGTGCACGTCGCCCGACAGGAAGGTCACGGTCACCGGCGCCCGACCGCGCTGGCCGGCCGCGACCTCGATGGCCGACGCGGCGACGTGCCGGAAGGTCTCCTGGAAGGCGGCCCAGTGCTCGAGGTCGACGACCTGGCGCGCCCATTCACCGATGCGGGCGCCACGTCCGCCCCAGGCTCCCCCGGCCATGGCCTCGCCCGCGGCCTCGAGGTGGTGGAGCCCCCGGGCGAGCATGAACGGGATGGAGGTGCCGATCAGCAGGTGGTCGACGTCGCCGCGCAGGTGCTCGTCGAGCCAGGCCAGCTCGCCCGGATCGAGCAGCGCGCGCCGGTCGGGAGCCAGGTCGCGGGCAGCCCGGGAGTCCACCACGACCAGGCGGGCCTGGCTCCCGAACTCGCGGGCATAGCTCCACCGATACGACTCCGGCTCCTGGTCGACCCGAGCACCGAAGGCGTCCAGAACCTCGGTCAGGTCGAGCTCGTCGTCACCCTCATGAGCCAGCACCAGGCGCCACAGCTCGTCCTCGAGACGTTCGGCCGGAGCGAGGTTGCCGAGGTGCTGATAGACCCAGTAGGACGCCAGCCCGGCCACGATCCTCCCGTGCCACCAGGACGTGGCCTGCATCTCCTCACGCCACACCAGTGAGGTGTTCCAGTCGTCGCGGATGTCGTGGTCGTCGAAGATCATCGCGCTCGGCAGGGTGGAGAGCAGCCACCGGTTCGTGGGGTCCGTCCAGGCCAGGGAGTAGAGGTGGGCGTACTCCTCGTAGTCCTGCAGCTCGGTCCACGGCGCCTCCTCGATGTTGCGGCGAGACGCGATGAACTCGCGCATCTCGTCGGTCGTCTCGTCCGCATAGACCTGGTCACCCAGGAAGAGCACGAGGTCGGGCCACCGCGGGTCGAGCAGGTCACTGTCCCCGTCGGGGTCGTGGGGAGCGGCTTGTCCAGCCATGCGCAGTGCGTAGGTGCGCAGCGCGTCGATGCCGTGCGAGGCGTTGCCGGCCCGGTCGTGGGAGACGGAGGTCCGACACGAGCCGAACGCCATGCGAAGCGGCTTGTCGGGCTCGAGGGTGGCGATGACCGGGGCGGGCAGCTCCGAATCCGGTGGTGGCCAGACGACGGCGCCATCGATCATCACGGTGTACGGCGCCCGCGACCCCACGTCGAGGCCGTCCAGCTCAACCAGGGCGTAGTGATGGCCGTGCACCGCGAAGGTGCGCGCCGACCAGTCGTGGCCGTCGCGCGTCACCGTGACGCGAGCATCGTCGCGCGTCTCGACCCACACGGAAGCGGTCGACTCATCGACGTACCGCAGCAGAGGCCCGACCTTCAGTGTGCTCAAGTCACGGCTCGAGCAGCACCTTGATGGCGCGCCGTTCGTCCATCGCCTTGTATCCCTCGGGCGACTGGTCGAGCGGCAGTGTGAGGTCGAAGACCAGGCCCGGGTTGATCGCGCCCGAGAGCGTCAGCTCGAGCAGCTCGGGGAGGTACTTGCGCACCGGCGCCATGCCACCGGCCAGGCCGATGTTCTTCTGGAACATCCTGCGCACCGGCAGCTCCACGTCGTGGGGTACGCCGACGAACCCGACCGTCGCGCCGGGGCGGGCCACGGCGAAGGCCGTCTTGATCGCCTGGTCGGTGCCGACGCACTCGAGCACGGCGTCGGCGCCGATGCCGTCGGTGATCTCGGCGATCCGGGCCGCGCCCTCCTTGCCGCGCTCCGCCACGATGTGGGTCGCGCCGAACTGGCGAGCGATGTCCTGGCGGGGCTCGTGTCGCGACATGGCGATCACTCGCTCGGCGCCCAGCTGGGCCGCGGCCAGCACGCCGCACAGGCCGACCGCTCCGTCACCGACGACCACCGCCGTACCACCCTTCTTGACCCCGGCCGCGATGGCGGCGTGCCAGCCGGTCGCCATCACGTCCGAGAGGGCCAGCAGCGACGGGATCAGTGCCTGGTCCGGCATGCCGTCGGTCTTGACCATGGACCCGTTGGCCTGGGTGACGAGGGCGTACTCCGCCTGGCCGCTGGCCGTGAAGCCGAGGTTGACACAGCCCGACTGCATGCCGTTGCGGCAGTGGGCGCAGGTGTTGTCGCAGTGGTCGAACGGGACGATGACGAAGTCGCCGGGCTTGAAGTCGGTGACCTCGGCCCCGACCTCCTGCACGACCCCGATGCACTCGTGGCCGATCGTGTCGCCGGGCGTGATGTCGTTGAAGCCGCGGTAGGGCCACAGGTCGGAGCCGCAGATGCAGCCGGCCGTGACCTTGATGATGGCGTCGGTGGGCTTGCTGATGGTCGGGTCGGGGACCTCTTCCACGCGGATGTCGCCGGCAGCATGGATCGTCGTTGCGCGCATGACACCGATCCTTGCACGGCTCCGAGCGGGCGTTCCCGTGTGACGTGGCTCGCCCGGCCGGGGCTGCTTGTCGTATCTCATATCTGAGATACCGTGTTGAACATGGAGACGGACTACAAGGGTCGTATCGGCAATCTCATCCGTGACGCGCGCAAGCACCGGGGCCTCACCCAGCACCAGCTCGCGGAGCTCCTGGCCACCAGCCAGAGCGCGATCAACCGGATCGAGAAGGGTCACCAGAACCTTTCGCTCGAGATGCTGGCGCGCATCGGCGCCGCACTCGATTCCGAGATCGTCGCCCTCGGCGCGGGTCCCACGCACCTGCGCGTGACCGGCCCGACCACGCTGTCCGGCTCGATCGAGGTCAAGACCTCGAAGAACGCCGGTGTCGCCCTGCTCTGCGCGTCCTTGCTCAACCGCGGCCGCACGACGCTGCGCAAGGTCGCCCGCATCGAGGAGGTCAACCGCCTGCTCGAGGTGCTGACCTCCCTCGGCGTGCAGACGCGTTGGCTCAACGACCAGAACGACCTCGAGATCATCCCGCCCGCCGAACTCGACCTGACCAAGATCGACGAGGAAGCGGCTCGCCGGACCCGCTCGGTGATCATGTTCCTGGGCCCGCTGCTGCACCGCAGCGAGGCCTTCGACCTGCCCTACGCCGGTGGCTGCAACCTCGGCACCCGTACCGTCGAGCCGCACATGTCGGCCCTGCGCCCCTTCGGCCTCGAGGTCAAGGCGACCGACGGGATGTACCACGCCCAGGTCAACCGGGCCGTCGAGCCGGTGCGCCCGATCGTGCTGACCGAGCGCGGCGACACCGTCACCGAGAACGCCCTCATGGCCGCCGCGCTGCACCCGGGCGTGACCGTCATCCGCAACGCGTCGTCCAACTACATGGTCCAGGACCTGTGCTTCTACCTCCAGAAGCTCGGCGTCGTCATCGAGGGCGTAGGCAGCACCAC
>JBDSPC010000017.1:0-3644 GCA_039914485.1 Nocardioides sp. | reverse complement strand
CCGAGGTTGAAGGCGGTGCGGCGCCGAAGATGCATCGTCGCAAGGCTGGCGGCGGCGGCGTCTGATCCGAGTCGTGACAAGAGCCACGTGAGCACCCGCGTCCATCAGGGCGCGGGTGCGGCACGATATGGCCCATGAGTGGGACGAGCACAGGCAAGACCAACGCGGGCAACTTCTTCGAGGACTTCACCGTCGGCCAGGTGATCGAGCACGCGACGCCGCGAACGATCACCGAGGGCGACCGGGCGCTCTACCAGGCGCTCTACCCGACGCGGTTCGCGCTGCCGAGCTCCAAGGAGTTCGCGCAGCAGGTCGGTCTCACCGAGCACCCCGTCGAGGAGCTCATCGGCTTCCACATCGCCTTCGGCAAGACCGTTCCCGACGTCTCGCTGAACGCGGTCGCCAACCTCGGGTACGCCGAGTGCCGGTTCCACCAACCGGTCGTGCCGGGCGACACGCTGCGGACGTCGAGTGAGGTCATCGGCCTCAAGCAGAACTCCAACGGCAAGACCGGCGTCGTCCACGTCCGCTCGACCGCGACCAACCAGCGCGGCGAGGTCGCCATCGACTGGTGCCGCTGGGTGATGGTCAACAAGCGTGATGTGGAAGCCCCGGCGCCCGAGACCTTCGTGCCCGACCTGAAGAGCGTCGTGGCCCCCGAAGACCTGATCATCCCCGCGGGACTCGACTTCACCGGCTACGACTTCACCGCCGCGGGGGAGACGTTCCGCTTCGGTGACTACGAGGTCGGCGAGAAGATCGACCACGTCGACGGCGTGACCCTCACCGATCCCGAGCACATGCTCGCGACCCGGCTGTGGCAGAACACCGCGAAGGTGCACTTCAACGTCCAGGCCCGCACCGACGGCAACCGGCTGATCTACGGCGGCCACATCATCTCGCTGGCGCGGGCGCTCTCCTTCAACGGCCTGGCCAACGCCCAGCTGATCGCGGCGATCAATGCCGGCGCACACGTGGCCCCGGCCTACGCCGACCGCACGATCTACGCCTGGTCCGAGGTCCTCGACAAGGCCGAGACCGCCGCGCCCGGCGTCGGCGCGATGAGGCTCCGCCTCGTGGCCACGAGAGGTCGCGACGAGTCGATGATCCTGCGCGGCGACGATGGGAAGTACGCCGACGGCGTGCTCCTCGACCTCGACTACTGGGTCCTGATCCCGGTCTGAGCAGCCGCCGGTGCCGGGGCGAAGGCCTTGGCGAGCGGCAGCAACAACAGCACCAGCACCATCGGTACGGCGAAGCCCACCCGCAGCGAGCCGGCGCCGGCCAGTCCCGTGAGCACCGAGCCGAGCAGCGCTCCGACGTAGTTGAACTGGTTGAAGCGGGCGATCACGGCATCGACCCGTGCTTGCCGGGCCGCACCCGTCAAGGAGGAACCGCCGGCCAGCACAGCGGCAGCCGAGTAGCTCAGCGGTGCGATCACGGCCACCCCCAGCCCCAGCACCGTGAAGCCCAGCACCGCGATCTCCCAGGTCGGCGCGACCACGATGACGACGAGTGCGCCGAAGGCGAGCACGGCGCCGTACCGCAGGACCGTCACCGGCCCGAGCCGAGCGACCAACGTGTCGCCCGCCAGTCGTGTGGCACCACTCGCGACGAGGTAGGGCAGTGTCGCGAGGGCGACGAGCCCCGAGGGGGTGTCGAAGGTGTCATCGAGGTAGGTCGGTCCCCAGGTCGCCGCAGCCGTGTCGACCATGTAGAAGAGCACGAGGGCAGCGCCGATCAACAGCAACGGTCGCCACGGGACGGCTTCCAGCGAGGCGGCGAGGACAGGGGCGACGTCGCGACGGAGGTACGGCGCAAACGCGACCACCAGGGGCAGCACCGCCACGACCGCGGCCCACCGGAACGACACCGAGCTGGTCGCCAGCGTGATGATCGACCCGACGACCCCACCGAGCGTCCACATGCCGTGGAACGACGGCAGGATCGGCCGCCCGTAGCCGTGCTCGATCGCGACCGCCTGCATGTTGGTCGACGCATCGACGACGCCCAGCGCCACGCCGTACGCCGCCATCCCCGCGACGAAGACCGGGAACGCCGGAGCGAGGATCAGCACGGGCACCGCCACGGCCGCGAGCAGCAGCCCCGAGCGCAGGACGAGCGCGCTGTCCGTGGAGCGGGCGAACCGCTCGGCCAGCACCGAACCGACGCCGGCGAGCACGACCATCATGAGCAGGATCAGCGACAGGGTGACCTCGCTGAAGTCCCAGCGCCCGCGCACGTCGGGCAGCCGCGTCGTCAGCGAGATGAAGACGAGTCCCTGGGTGAAGAACGCCGCGCCGTCCGAGAGGCGCGCTCGGCGCAGGTTCTGCATGGGCCGATCGTGGCAGACTCCGGGCATGTCCGCAGACGCTTCCTTCTCCAGCGAGCTGTGGCTCGTCCGGCACGGCGAGACCGAGTGGAGTCGGGACGGCCGGCACACGTCGACCACCGACCTGCCGCTGACCGAGCACGGCATCGAGGTCGCCCACACGCTGGCCCCGCGGCTCGCCGAGACGAACTTCGAACAGGTCCTCACCAGCCCCCGGCAACGAGCCCGGCACACCGCCGAGCTGGTCGGCTTCAAGGACGCCGAGGTCGACGAGGACCTCGTCGAGTGGGCGTACGGCGACTACGAGGGCATCTCCACGGCCGTGATCCGCGAGACGGTGCCGGGCTGGACGGTCTGGTCGCACCCGACCCCCCACGGCGAGACGCCCCTGCAGGTCACCGAGCGTCTCGACCGCGTCGTCGCCAGGGCGCGCAGCTGCGAGGGGCGCACGCTCGTCTTCGGCCACGGGCACGCCCTGCGCGCGCTCACGGCACGCTGGCTCGAGCAGCCGGTGGACGACGGCCGCTACTTTCGGCTCGACACCTCGACGCTCTCGGTGCTCGGCTGGGAGCGCGAGACGCCCGTGCTGCTGCGCTGGAACTCCTGACGCCCCTTGACGTCACATGGGCTCACGACCACGGTTGACCCATGCTCCATCCCGGCTGTCCGCGGTGCAGCCTCCCGCTGACGGAGGCGGGAGACACGTGGGCGTGCCCTGAGCACGGCGCCACGCCGCCCCTGTGGCGCCCGCAGGAGTCGACGTACGACACGTTCGTCAAGCACCTCGAGCACGCGAGCGACTTCCCGACCTACCTGCCCTGGCCGATGGGTCCGGGCTGGCAGGTGACCGACTTCGGAGTCGTGGTCCAGACCGGCACCAGGCCACGGGCCACGGTCAGCTGTGTGTCCGGCACCAGTGCACTGGACGGACCGGTGGACGTGATGGTCGTGTCCGAGGAGCCCGGCACCGGCCTCGGCGCGCGTGTCGCGCGGCTCGACAGCCCGGACCCCCCGGACATCGGCGAGGGCCCGCCCGTCGTGAAGGTGCGGATCGGGCCCGGCCCGGTGTCGCTGTGGGCGGTGTCGACCAGCGACGCCGACGAGGAGTTCGACCGGTTCGTGATGGTGGGCGAGGCCGCCGGTCGCTGGCTGTGGATCGTGCTGCGCCCGGCCTCGGCGATGCTGCTGATGCGCGACGAGTGGATCCTGCGCGACGTCGCGGGCATCGGCGCGCCGCTGGTGGAGATGTCGTTCGGCGGGCCGCCGCCGGTCTGGTGATCAGCGCAGCAGGTAGAACCGCCAGAAGCCGAAC
>JBDSPC010000536.1:0-6550 GCA_039914485.1 Nocardioides sp. | reverse complement strand
GATAGCATCGGTCGCAGTTCGGTGTCAGACCGAGCGGCAGCCACAATCTTCGGTCAGGAGCTCGCACCCATTGGCGGACATCATGCGCGGCACGCAGCACCGGAATCGCGGCAGATGCGCCGCATCGCCCTGGCGGTGATCGCGCCGATCGCCGTAGTCACCCTGGCCGCGATGATCTGGCTGTGGCCTTCGGACGGGCACGCCGCCGAGCACGCGGGGCGGAGCAGTTCAACGGTGACGTGACAGTCGTCCATCGCAGTCAGTGCCCCGAGAAGGTTGCCGGACGACGTGAACGGGTGCGGTACCGCCGTGGTGCTGGTCACCGACGGTGCTCAGCGAGGTCAGGAGCTCGAGGTGCCGTTGCCCAACGGCCCCGGTGCTCCGGAGATCGCCGAGGGCGACCACGTGGTGATGATCAAGTCGATCAGTCCCGACGGGGAGGCCTACGCGGTGATTGACCATCAGCGGAGCACCGAGCTGTGGGTGCTCGCTGCCGCGTTCGCGCTTGCTGTGGCGGCCTTCGGTCGATGGCGTGGTGTCGCAGCCCTGGCGGGGCTGGCCGTGACGTTCGCGCTGCTGGTCTTCTTTGTGGTGCCAGCGATCCTGGCCGGTGAGCCGCCTCTGCTCGTCGCCATCGTTGGGTCTGCCGCCATCATGCTGACCGTTCTATACGTCACCCATGGCAGAGATCTGGCCACGACCGTGGCGGTGCTGGGCACCTTGGCCAGTCTCACGTTGACCGGTCTGCTTTCCTGGGTGGCAGTTTCAGCCCTTCACCTCACTGGCTTCACCGATGACCTCTCCACGTCTCTCGGTCTGACGCACAGCGTCAACAGGGAAGGCCTGCTGATCGCCGGGATCGTCATCGGCT
Source organism: Nocardioides sp. (assembly GCA_039914485.1). GTDB lineage: Bacteria > Actinomycetota > Actinomycetes > Propionibacteriales > Nocardioidaceae > Nocardioides. The sequence continues at coordinate 5,679 of JBDSPC010000536.1, read as the reverse complement.
CGCTCGGTGTGCTCGACGACGTCACAGTCACCCAGTCCGTCACCCTTGCCGAGCTTGCCCGCGCCAACCCGATGTACGGCTTCGGACAGCTCTACCGAGCCGGCAGCCGTGTCGGGCGCTCCCACATCGCCTCGGTGATCAACACGATCATCCTCGCGTATGCGGGCTCGTCGTTGCCTCTACTGATCCTCATCGTTGCCAACGACTCCTTCGGAGGCGTCGTGACTGACCAGATCATTGCGCAAGAGATCGTGCGCAGTGCCGTGGCGACGCTGGGTCTGATCGCCACCGTCCCACTAACCACGGCGCTCGCCGCACTCTGTTCGAATAGTACGACCAGCGCACCGAATGAGGGCAGACCCGAATTTGCAGCGATCTGAGCGTGCAACCTGGAAGGGGGCTGACGCGCTTGACACCGCTGCACGTTCGAAGCAGCTCCCCTCTCTCGAGCGGAAACTGGCTTTGGAGGCAGGTTGAGCGAGACAGCCTCCGTGTCCTCGTCGAGGGCCTCGGGACACCCGCAATCAGGGCGTCTGTCCAACTCTCGACCTTGGGCCATGTGCTTCGTGCGGCCGACCTCGTTTGTCCGACCCCGAGGAAGCAGGGGGCCGCGGCGGTTCATCTGGAGGAATCCGGAAGCCGGATCTGACGTTCTCGTCGTCCACTTTGGTCTGACCCTCGACGCCGTGCTGACACTGGCCACCAGTAGCGCCAGTGCAGGACGAGCGGCGGTGCTGGCCTTCGCCTACAATGTTGGGCTGGGGATCCCGTTCGTGACCGCGGCGTTCTAGGTCACCGCGGTGATGCGGCGGTTCGTCTGGCCGCGACGGCACGCCCGGTCGATGGTGATGGGCGGCGGCCTCATGCTCGTGCTGCTCGGCGTCCTGCAGGTCACCGGGGTCTGGTTCGAGCTGATGACCTGGCTCCAGGTCTTGGTCCTCAACTGGCAGACCCATATCTGAGGAGGCGGCTGGATGAGCACCGTGACGAAACCCGGAGCCCTGGTGCGGATCAGTCTTGAGCGACGAGGGCAGCACGGGTTGTTCACGACCCTCGGCGTACTAGCCCTGGCGATCGCCGCTGCGATGGCGATCTTCGGGCTACCGCCGGTCGATCTGCACAGTCCCATGCACAAGATCGGCATCATGGACCCGCTTTGTGGCGGCACCCGCGCCGCCCGCTACGCGGCGCAGGGCAACCTGGCGGAGGCCTGGCGCTACAACCCGCTCAGCATTCTCGTTGTGTACGGCGCAGGGCTGACCATCCTCCGCGCTGTCGTCGGGCTCCTCGGTCGCCGTTGGGTGACCTGCACGGTCAGCTGGACACGAGGACGTCGACGCTGGGCGATCACGATCGTCATCGTCCTGGTGGCGCTGCTTGAGATCCGTCAGCAGTTGCGAGCGGACCTCCTGATGGCAGACACACTCAGCTGGGTTTAGCGTTCGGCGGAGTCCCAGGGACGGGGGTTTCCGTCCGGCGCGGAGGGACCTCGCGCCCAGCGGCTAATGCTGGGTGGGTAAACCAGGCCAGGACGAGGTGGCGAGAAGACCGCCGTCGGGTAGCGCCGGTGGCGCCAAGAGCCCGATGCCTTCGATTGGGTTCACGTCGAGACCGATCTCTTCTTGCGCGCCTCTCGGAAGGCCGTTGCCACCGGGCCGTCGTCGCAGGGTTCGAACAACGCAGCCGGGGAAGACGAGCTGGCTGGGATAGCCGTCAGATCGGCCGGTTGGGTCACGAGCACGCACGGTCCGCTCGGCCCGTTGCTGAGCAGCATGAGGACCGCCGTGAAGGGGCCATCAGTCTAGGTCAACGACCCGCATCTGGGGGATATGGGCGCAATTCAAGTGCTCGGCACTCGAAGTGAGGCAGCCTGCAAGTGTGAGAAGAGCCGTGCGCAAGTACGCAGGGTGGATCCTGACGGCCGGGACACTCCTCTTGGCCACCAGCTTGACAAGCCTTCACAACGACACCGCAGCCGGTGGCGCCGCCTTAACCTCCGCCACGATCGTCATCAACAAGGGCGCGATCCGGCAGGGATTCACCCCGAAGGCAAGCACCATGAGCCAGGACGGTTCGCTGACCATCGTGAACGTCGATGTCTTCAACCACACCATCACATCCGTCGCCGTGGACGCCGCGGGAAAGCCCCTGTTCGACGTCTTCGTGCGCAGCGGCGCCACCGTCACCATCCAACTCGCGACAGGGCTGGCCGCCGGACAGTACCCGTTCTACTGCCGCATCCACCCCAACATGCGCGGCACGCTCAACATGACGGGAACCCTGCCCGGGGAGGAGCCGGCCGAGACGAGCTTCGACCAGCCGCTCGTCGTCCCCAAGGTGCTCACCGCCGCACATCCCAGGATGATCGCCCGTAAGCGGCGCGTCCGGGTGCTTCCCACCGGCCCGCGCACCCCCATGTGGACCTACGGCGGCACCTGGCCCGGCCCCACGATCCGGCGGCCCACCGGTCAGCGCACCCGCGTCACTATCGTCAACCAGCTGCCCCGCACGGCGGGTCCCACGTCCGTGCACCTGCACGGCGACCATCACGCATCCAAGGACGACGGACAACCCACGAAGTACCCGGTGCGGCAGGGCCAGGCGCGGACCTACAACTTCCCGCTCAAATACGACTCCAAGCCGGAACCCAGCTCGTTCTTCTTCTACCACGACCACCGCATGGACCGGACGTCGCTCAACAACTGGCGCGGCCTTCAGGGCATGTTCATCGTCGACGACCCGGCGCAGGAAGACCTGCGGTTGCCCACCGGGAAGCGCGACGTCCCGCTGCTGATCGCCGACCGAAGCTTCCGTGCCGACAACTCCCTGACGGACCCGTTCAGCAAGGGATCGAAGCCTGTGCAGGGCCACGGAAGCGGCCACGGGCAGATGGCGACTACCGGATCGAAGGCACCTCCCAACGACGCCACAGTCGGGACTCATGTGCTCGCCAACGGCAGGTTCGCGCCCTACCTGAGCGTCAAGGCAGTCAGGTACCGGTTCCGGTTGCTCAACGGCTCGAACTTCACCTCATACAACTTCGCCCTCTCAAACGGACGACCGTTCGTGCAGATCGGCACAGGCAACGGTCTGCTGCGACGCCCCATCGTCCGCCAAGACATCCTCCTCGGCCCCTCGCAGCGAGTCGACGTGATCGTCGACTTCCACGGCCTCTCAGGCCAAGACATCGTCCTGAAATCGGTGCCGCGCACAGATGTAGCGCCCGACGAGGGCACAGGCACCAGGGTCGCCTCGATCATGCAGTTCCGCGTCGGCGCGAAGGCCAAGGACCCGTCCCGGCTGCCACGGACGTTGCCTTCCCAAACGCGTGTGAAAGCCCCGAACCGTATCGCGAAGACGTGGGCGTTCGACCTCGGCGGCTCCGCTGAGGAAGGGACGTTCTGGGGGATCAACAACCGCCCCTTCGATCCCGATCGGGTCGACCACAAGGTGCGCCTCGGAGACACCGAAGCGTGGCGCCTGCGCAATGACAGCGACCTCACCCACTACGTCCACATCCACGCCGAGCAATGGCGCACCGTAAGCCGCAACGGCGGACCCCCGCTGCCGTGGGAGCGCGGCCTCGAGGACGTCTGGAAGCTCGACCCCGGCGAGGGCGTCGTGGTCGCCGCACGGTTCGAGGACTACACCGGGCCGTTCATGGTCCACTGCCACATGCTCGATCACGAGGACCACGGCATGATGGCGACCTTCGTGGTGACCACCAGCCGTTGACGGGCGCAGCACCGTAGAGGCAACTGTGACCTCACGGCGGACGCGTCGGGCTCCGCGAAAGGGAGCAAGCACCGCCTCCCGCGGTTGCGCATCAGAACCGATTCCAGAAAGTCTGACTCACCCCGGTGAACACAGCGCTTCTCCCGCCCAAATTGGGACAGGCTGGTTGGTGTGTTTCACCCTAGGCGCTATCGCCTGGTGGAACAGTGGAGTGGCCTTGACCCCGGACGGTGGACACCTCGTAGGAACACGACCAAAGAGGCGGTGACGTCGGCGCGAAGGTCGGCCCAGCGCAACTCAGTTGGCCGCCAGCGGCTCGCGGGCCTGTTCACAGCGGAAGAACGCGTCGAGGTGCGGCCGGTGAGCCGACACGGAACCGGTGTGGACCTCGTAGTACCTGCCGTGCAGCCGGAGCCGGCCATCGCGCAGCTGCCGTGCGATGCCCGGGCAGACGCGCAGCCGCTCGAGCTGGTTGAGCACGTGAACCTGTACGGCATCGGCGAGCTCTGGGCTGGCCGGCGCGCCGTAGTCCGCGATGGGTGGGGCTTGGTCGAGCCAGGCACGCACCGTGGGGGCCGAGGACAGGTCATCGCCCCGTACCACGGCACCTACGGCACCGCAGTGCGAGTGGCCGCAGACCACGATGTCAGTGACGCCCAGGACTTCGATGGCGAACTCGATGGTGGCTGCCTCGCCGGCCACGTGAGCCTCGTCGTGCCGCGGGACTATGTTGCCTACGGTACGCAGCTCGAAGAGCTCGCCCGGCTTCGCTCCGGTGATCAGGAGGGGATGACGCGGGAGTCGGAGCAGGTGACGAACAACGCTTGCGGTGACTGGCCCGTCGGCCAGTTGGGCGAACTCGGTCGTGTGCGCTGCCACCCGGTCCGCGAAGGAACGGGCATGGTCGATCAGATGCTGCATTGGATGGCTCCTTTGTGCCCGTCGCTGACGGCGGGCGCGTAAGAAATGGGGGCAAGGGGACACCGCGGTGCGCGCGGGGGCGCGCCGGGTCCGCGGTCACGGAGGTAGGCAGTACGTCCGGTCCCTCAGCAGCGGAAGACTTGAAGGTCAGCGGGAGACCTGCCGCGCACCGGCAGTCGGTCGGCGTACCGCGGCGCGGACGAGACGTCCCCGGCGCAGACCGCAGGGGCGACCGGCCACGCGGGCTGTGCCGTCGCTGGGGCGGTGGGAGCGAGTTGACGGTTGTTCGTCGACCCCCGACCCGCCGCGCGAACGGGGTGCTCGTGTTTCACGCAGGGAGTGTGTGCGGGGACCGGCTCGAGCAGGCTCGCCTCTGCCGCCAGCGCGGGTCCGGCGCCCAAGTGTGGCGACATGAGCGCGACCGTCAACAACGCGATGGAGATCAGGAACTGGGACGGGAGCGAAGTCGCTCGCCAAACCTTCATTACATCCACCCGAGTGGTCGCGTGCAGAGGACAGAACGAGACTGCCAGCGGTTGGTGAGACACAAGCGGCGAGCTTGTGATGCCCAACACGGTCGCGTCTGCGGTGACGCACCCCGGGCTGGGCGCAGACGGTAAAGTCAGCGCCCACTACAGCGCCGTCCGACTCGTCCGTGTGGATTCGCCTTCCTCGCCACCTCCACGGAAAATCGATCTCGTCCCCGTCGCGTGTCTCAGAGCCTTCTTCCGAGGTCTCTTCGCCGGTCGTCTCCGATAGCTCTCGGCCAGCTCGACGCTCGCGCCGGTGACGAATTTGAGGGGTGCCCGTTTTCTGGCAGTGACGCGATCTGGACCAAGGGATGAGGCACCACTCGGACCTGGCGTCCTGGAAGAGGTCGTCCGAGCCCGCATCTTGGCAATGATCATGCCTCGGTGCGGGCAGGCGGTCGGGGCCTGGATCGAAGACAGGTACAACCGCCGCCGAGGCATTCCGCGCTCGGCCAGATCAGCCCCGTCAGATTCGAACTGCAACACTGCAACG
>JBDSPC010000533.1:0-9820 GCA_039914485.1 Nocardioides sp. | reverse complement strand
AGGCACCAGGCCGAAGCTCCGGCGACCGAGCGGCGCGACCTCGGGCCCGCGGTTGATCCGCGCCGACGGAGCGTTCGCGACACCGTCGATGGCGTCGCAACCGACGTAGGTCAGGAACATCCCGTCGAGGGCGGTTCCGGGGCCGGTCATGGTGGTCACGGTCGGATCGTCGGCCTGCGCGGCCGACATGAACAGTGGTGAGAGCAGGGCCGCAGCGACCACCGCGACTCGTGTTCGACGTTGCACTGACTGACTCGATCCTTCGATGCCGATCGCTTCCGACCGGTCCCCCTGAGTCCATCATCCACACCAACCGCCCGGGTGGGAACAGGTGACCCCCTGATTGCGGTACGGCGAACAGTCAGCGTCGCCGAATCGTTGCGATGAACATCGCGTCCGTGCCGTCGCGGTGCGGCCACAGCTGCCTGGTGCTCTCCAGCGTGGCGTCCTCCCGGGCGGCCAGGACGGCGCCCACGACTCCCGTCGTCTCGGCCAGCACGGGCGAGCACGTTGCGTAGACGACCACCCCGCCCGGGCGGGTCGAGGTGATGGCGGCGTCGAGGAGCGCCCGCTGCAGCGGGACCAGCACGTCGAGGTCCTGGGGAGTGCGCCGCCACCGCGACTCGGGCCGGCGGCGCAGCGCACCCAGGCCCGAGCAGGGTGCGTCGACGAGCACGCGGTCGAACGTGCCCTCGCGCCACGGCGGGCGGGTGCCGTCGCCGGTGACGACACCGCTGAGGCCGGACCGGGCAGCGCGGGTGCCGCGGGCGACCAGTCGCGCCCGGTGCTGCTGGAGCTCGTTGGCGAGCACCTTGGCTCCCCGTTGCGCTGCCAACGCGGCGAGCAGGGCGGCCTTGCCGCCGGGGCCGGAGCAGACGTCGAGCCAGCGCTCGTCGCGACCCTCCAGCTGCGTCTCGGCGAGCGCCAGGGCAACGAGCTGCGAACCCTCGTCCTGCACGCCGGCGCGGCCTGCGGCCACCGCGGGGACGGCCGACGGGTCGCCTGCGGCCAGCTCGACGGCGTACGGCGACAAGGTGCCACGCACTCCGCCGGCGGCCATCAGCTCGTCCACCGTGGACAGCCCCGGTCGGGCAACGAGCATCACCTTCGGCGCGGCGTTGTCGGCGGCCAGCAGCGCCGGCAGCTCGGCCGCGATGCCGAGCGCCTCCCCCAGCGCCTCGACGACCCACCGCGGGTGGGAGTAGGCGATCGACGCGTGGCCAACGGGGTCCACAGCCATGTCAGGGGCGACCTGCTGGATCCACGTGTCGAGGTCCTGGGCACTCACCTTGCGCAGCACGGCGTTGGTGAAGCCGGTCGGGCCGACGCCGATCCGCGCGCGGACCAGGTCCACGCTGGTGCTGATGGCGGCGTGGTCCGGAACCCGCATCCCGAGCAGCTGGTGGACGCCGAGCCGGAGCGCGTCGCGCACCTTGGCCTCGAGCTTGGGCTTGGTCAGGCAGGCGTCGATGATCGCGTCGTAGGTGCCCTGCCAGCGGATCGTGCCCGACACCAGCTCTGTGGTGAAGGCGGCGTCGCGGCCCTCGAGCTTGTGCTCGGCGAGCACCTGCGGCAGCGTCAGGTTGGCATAGGCGTCGTCGAGTCGCACGGCCTTGAGGACGTCGTACGCCGCCAGCCGTGACGGATCCACCTTGGTGCTACTGGCCATTCGCGAGGTACTCCTTTGCCAGTCGCTTGGGCGCCACCGCGAGCCAGGCGTCCTGGATGACCTCGGCGAGCTCGTCGCGCGTCATCTCGCCTAGGCGCGACTGCTGGACCAGCACTGCCGGGTAGTTGTCGAAGTGGTCGATCGTGAAGAACGGCGTCGACTCGTCCTCGACCAGGGCTGCCTTGTCGGCCAGGTTGGCGGTCGTGATGACCAGCAGGTCGTCGTAGCGCTCACCCGTCTCCGGGTCGATCGCCGTCGGCCCGGGCGCGCGGTAGAGCACGAACCCCCTGCCCTTGCCGCCCGCCGGCACCTTCCACGTCGGGCGGTCGCCCCAGGACGTGCCGAGCTCCGTGCTCGGCAAGGCCGCACAGATCTCGTCAACGTCGTCGGGTCGGGCGGGCACCCTGGCTGACTCGGTCACGAGACGCGAGCCTAGACCCGGCCGTCGTGACCGATCAGCAGGCCTTGCCGTAGACACCAGCGCGCGTCGGCGGCGCGTCGACCGGCTGCAGGTTGGGCGCCTCGAGGCTCCAGTGCCGCACCCAGTCCATCTGCATCCGACTGACATTCATCACGCGGTCGGGCTTGGCCTCCATGGTGAACCGGACGGTCAGCGGCACGCCGGACAGGAGGTCGTCGCGCTGCTCAGTGTAGACGACGTGCGCGTCGATGAACCAGGAGATCCGCTCGCGCGTCACCTCGACCGCGTAGGTGTGCCACTGGTCGCGGCCCAGGCTCATCGGGTTGGTCGCCTTGTAGGCCACGTTGGGCAGCGTGCGGGCGTAGACCGAGGCGGCCTTGCCGTTGGGCGTATAGCTCGCGAGGGCGATGTTGCGAGCGCCGCAGTTCTCCTCGGCACCGGTGGCGGGGACGAGCTCGGCGAGCACGCGGTAGCGCGCGTTGCCGCGGCCGTACTGCCTGCTCCGCAGCCGCGTCTCCCAGCGACCGACCTCGTCGCCCGCGCCAGCGAGGGTCGCACTGACGGTGCCCTCACTGGTGGCGTTGAGGGTGAGCATGCCGTTCTGGTGCCACACCTGGCCGGGGCCGTTCGCCACCCACTGGGGACCCATCTGTCCGGTGTACGGCGCCTCGAACTCCTCGCGCCACACGACGCCCTTGTTCCACCAGCCGTAGGTGGTGGCGGCGTGGATCGGACCCGGCTCGGCACCGGCGTGGTCCGCCTGGGCGGGCGCGCCGGTCAGCACGGGGGTGAGGAGCGAGGTGAGTACGGCGCCGGCGACAGCGGCAGCGGTTCGGAGCTTCCTGGTGGCCCGGGGGGAGGTCATGGGGCCCGACCGTACGCGCTGTCACCGGTTGACGTGCAAGTTCAGGAAACCAGCTTCAGCGCTGTCGTGAGCGTCTCGAACACGCCGTACGCCAGCAAGAGGCCGACCACGGACCAGGCGAGCACGAGGCGGATCGTGCCGGTGCCGGCCGATGACGTGTCGTCTGCGGCCTCGCTGGCGACCTCGTCGGCCTCCTGGGCGGGAGCGTGGCGCGACATGTCCTCGTGGAACTTCGCGGCGACCGGTCGAACCAGCAGGTTGGCGACGAAACCGACCGCCAGCACGCCGACCATGGTGAACAACGCCGGCCGGTAGGCACCGGCGTCCAGGGTCCCCGCGCCGCCGGCACTGTCGAGGAACCGGTTGATGATGAGCGGTCCGGCGACGCCTGCGGCCGACCAGGCGGTGAGGAGCCGGCCGTGGATGGCGCCGACCTGGAAGACGCCGAACAGGTCGCGCAGATAGGCCGGCACTGTCGCGAACCCGCCACCGTAGAAGGAGATGATCAGCGCCGCGAGGAGCACGAAGACGGCCGTCGAGGTGGAGCCGGTGAGCGCGAGCAGGACATAGAGCACGATGCCGAGCCCGAGGTAGAGCATGTAGATCGGCTTGCGACCGATCACGTCGGAGGTGCTGGACCACACGAAGCGACCGGCCATGTTGAACAGCGAGAGCACGCCGACGAATCCGCCGGCCGCGGCGACGCTGACGCTGGAGGTCTCGCCGTCGCGGAAGAAGTCCTGGATCATCGGGCTGGCCTGCTTGAGGATGCCGATGCCGGCGGTGACGTTGCAGAACAGCACGGTCCACAGCAGCCAGAACTGCGGCGTGCGGATCGCGTTGGCGGCGGAGACATTCTCCGTGGTGACGAGCGCCTTCGTCTTCACCTTCGACGGGTCGAACCCCGCGGGCTTCCAGCCCGGCGCGGGCACGCGGATGTTGGCGACGCCGATCATCATGATGGCGAAGTAGGCCAGTCCGAGCGTCACGAAGAGCAGGGTGAGCGCGTGCCCGTTGGCCAGCGAGGCCGGGTCGGCGGCGTCGTAGGACGGGTCGTAGAACGAGAGCAGCTGGCGTGAGGCCGGCGAGGCGACCATCGCGCCACCGCCGAAGCCCATGATCGCCATGCCCGTGGCCAGGCCCGGACGGTCGGGGAACCACTTGATCAGGGTGGACACGGGCGAGATGTAGCCGATGCCCAGGCCGATGCCGCCGATCACGCCGTATCCCACGTACAGCAGCCACAGCTGCGAGGTGGCGATGCCGACGGACCCCACCAGGAAGCCGGTGGCCCAGCAACAGGCGGCAGTGAACATCGCCATCCGCGGTCCCACCCGGTCGACCCAGGTGCCGAAGAGCGCGGCACTCAGGCCGAGCATCACGATGGCGATCGAGAACACGATGCCGATCGCGGTCTGCGAGGCTCCGAAGTGCTCGATCAGCGAGTTCTTGTAGACGCTGGTGGCATACGCCTGGCCGATGCACAGGTGTACGGCGAGCGCGGCCGGCGGGATCAGCCAGCGGTTGTGGGAGTGGGACGCCACCGTGTGGCGCCTGTCGAGGACTTCGAGCGTGGCCACGGTTGAGACCTCCGAGATCGTGGGCGTCCGCGCACGGTAACTCGTTGAAACGTCACGCAGGTCACCCCCGGGGGTGGGAGGCCAACCGTGCACCCGCCGGCACCGTGACGCCGCGCGCCCAGTCGGCGGCGCGCATCTGCTTCTTGCCGAACGCCTTGACCTCGCCGAGCTCGACGGGCTGTGTCGAAGTGCCGACGAAGACGGCGTTCTTCGTCACATCGAGGACACCGGGCTCGAGCCGCTCGCGGTCGGTCGCGACCCGCACGGCGCCGATCTTGAAGCGCTCGCCCTCCCACAGGCTCCACGCACCCGGGCCCGGCGTGCAGGCCCGGACCTGACGATCGATGCGGACTGCGGTGTCGGTCCAGTCGATCTCGGCGTGCTCGACGAGGATCTTGGGCGCGAAGCTCAGACCCTCGACGGGCTGATCGCGGGCCTCGAGCGAACCATCGGCGATGCCGTCCAGCGTGCGGACGAGCAGCTCGGAGCCGCCCTCGGCCAGCCGGCCGAGGAGGTCGCCGGCGGTGTCGGTCGGGCGGATCCGCTCGGTCATCACGCCGAACGTCGGGCCGGCGTCGAGCTCCTTGACGATCCGGAAGGTCGTGGCGCCGGTCATGTCGTCGCCGGCCCAGATCGAGTGCTGCACGGGCGCGGCTCCGCGCCAGGCCGGGAGGATCGAGAAGTGCAGGTTGATCCAGCCGTGCTCAGGGATGTCCAGCGCGGACTGCGGCAGCATGGCGCCGTACGCCACGACCGGGCAGACGTCGGGACGCAGCGCCCGGAGCGCCTCCTGGAACTCCGGATCGCGCGGGTGGGTCGGTTTGAGCACCGGCACGCCGAGCTCCTCGCCGCGGATACCGACCGGGCTGGCGACGAGCTTGCGACCGCGCCCGGACGGGGCGTCGGGGCGGGTCACCACCCCGACGAGCTCGTGGCCGGAGGCAGCCAGGGCGTCGAGGGCGGGTACGGCGACGTCGGGCGTCCCGGCGAACACGACCCGCATCAGAGACCGAAGCCGAGCGTGCTGTGCGGGCTGACCTTGACGGTCGGCTGCTCGAGGCCGAACCAGTCGGACTCGCGGATCTCCTTCATGGCGGCCTTGCGGGCCGCGGTGTCGAGCTTGTCGATGAAGAGGATCCCGTCGAGGTGGTCGGTCTCGTGCTGGATCGCTCGGGCGAGCAGCTCGGAGGCCTCGATGCGTAGCGGTTCGCCGTACATGTCGAAGCCGGTCGCGACGACGGAGAGCGCGCGCAGGCACTCGAAGGTGAGCTCGGGCAGGCTCAGGCAGCCCTCCGCGCCGTCCTGCGTCTCGTCGCTGAGCGACAGGGCGGGGTTGACGAGGTGGCCGACGGTGCCTTCGACGTTCCAGGTGAAGACGCGCAGGCCGACGCCGATCTGCGGTGCCGCCAGACCGGCTCCGGGCGCCGCGAGCATCGTGTCGGTGAGGTCCTGCACGAGCGTGCGGACCTCCTTGTCGAAGGCGTCGACCTCGATCGCGCGGCTGCGCAGGATCGGATCGCCGAACAATCGGATGGGCTGGACGGCCACGGGGTGCTTCTCCTCGGTCGGGGAGCCGCAAAGTCTAGAGGCGCCTCAGACCGCTTCGCGCTTCGCCATCCGGGTCAGCCAGGAGTCGAGGGCATTCAGGGTCCGCTCCGGGGTGCGACCGACCACGAGGACTCGACAGCCCTGCTCGTCGCGGAAGAGGCGAACGTGCAGGTCGGCGGTTTCCTTGACGAGGAACAGGAGGAGTCCCAGCGGCAGCGTGAACACTCCGAGGAGGACGGCCCAGAACGGGACGCGTCGCACGGTGTGGACCCACGAGCCATCGGGCTGGGAGCGCCACGTGGTGCCGGGGACCGCGGCAAAGGAACGCCGCAGCACGTCCTCGACGTCGTCGATGTCGAGGTCGGTGACCCACTCCCGTGAGACCGACACCCAGCGAGCGCGCCAGCCCTGCCACACGAGGGTGAGCACCAGCACCGTCCCCATCAGGAGGAACAGCTCCGCATAGCCGAGACCGAACATGAGCGGAGTCTAGATCGTCAGCGGATCGACCTGGATGCGTACGGCGTCGAGCTTGCGTGCGCTCCGGACCCGCTGGAGCTCGCCCAGGGCGTCGGAGAGGGCGGGGCCGGAGGCGAGCGGCACCCGGATCACCGCGCGCTGCTCGTCCTTCGCTCCCCCGGCCGGCACCGGCCCGAGCAGGTCGGCGACCTCCGGCAGGGCGAGCAGCGTCAGCGCGTCGTCGAGCGCGCCGGGCTCGCCCGTGATCGTGGCGAGCCGGGCGGCGGGCGGCAGCCGGGTCTGTGTGCGTTCGGCGAGCTCCCGCTCGGCGAAACCCGCCGGGTCCCAGCGCACGAGCGCCTGCAGCGCCGGCACCGCCGGGTCGCCGACGACCACCACCCGGCCCCCGGGGCGGACGAGTCCCGCGGCACCCATCCAGCGCCGCAATGCCTCTTCGTGGGCCCGCAGGTCGTCGCGGGCGAGCGTCAGCCAGGTGTCGAGGATGACGACTGCGGCGTAGCCACCCTCGGCCGGCGGCTCGGCACCGACGGTGGACACCACGAGGTCGTGCTTGTCGGAGACCTGCGTGAGCACCCGGTCGCTGCTCGAGCTGCGGATCGTGGTGCCGGTGAACGACCGGCCCAGCTCCTCGGCGGTGCGTGCCTCGCCGCGCACGGGCGCGCGCAGCCCGCGGTGACCGCACTCGCGGCACGCCCAGGCCGGGTCCGGGGTCCCGCACCAGCGGCAGGTCGGCGGCGTCGTCGGCCCGCCGAGCGCGAGCGGCCCGGCACACGTGGTGCAGCGCGCGGGGGTGCGGCAGCGTTCACAGGCGAGCGAGGGGGCGTAGCCGGCGCGCGGTGTCTGGACGAGCACCGGACCGCTCGTCAGCCCCTCGCGGATCACGTCGTAGGCCGCCCGCGGGATGCGCGAGCCGACGGCCCGGTCCTCGGCCGGCACCGCGTCGACCCGCGCCCGGGCGCGGATGACCGCACGATCGGAGGTCAGCTCGTGCGCCCACCCCGACCGGAGCAGGAGCAGCCCCTCACAGGTGCGCGCGAACCCCCCGACCAGCATCGCCGTGCCTTGCTGGGCGGCCCGCAGCGCCAGCACCTCCCGGACGTGTGGGTACGGCGCCCGCGGCTCGGCGTGCAGGTCGTCGCCGTCGTCCCAGATGACCACGAGGCCGAGGTCATGGACCGGGGCCAGCGCGGCCGAGCGGGTGCCGACGACGACCGTGCGCGCACCGCGCGAGACGGCGAGGAACTCGCGGTAGCGCTTGGCCGGCCCGGCCTCCGCGGACAGGAGGACGTGCTGATCGGCCCCGAGCACGGTGTCCAGGGCGGTGGACACCCGCACTGCATCGCGCTGGTCGGGCACACAGATCAGGGACCCGCGACCGCTGGCAGACGTGGCGGCCACCGCGTGGGCCAGCATCGTCGGCCAGTCGTCGCCCGGGGCGGCGTTCCAGACGGCCCTGGGCGAGGCGCCGTCGTAGAGGTGTGCGAGGAAGGCGGGCCCGTGCACGACGTGCTCCCAGGCCGTCGGGTCAGGCTTGGCGTCGGTCTCCGCCGCCGCCTGTGACGGTTCCTTCTCCGTGGCCGCATGACGCGGAGGCACGGCCAGCCGCAGGACGTCGGCGCGCGCTCCGGCGTACCTCTCCGCGATGCCGGCCGTGAGGGCGGCGATCTCAGGGTGCAGCACGGGCTCCGCGCTGACGACCCGCCGGAGTGGTTGCAGCCGGCCGGGGTGGTCGCTGGTGGCGGTGCGCTCGAGGACGAAGCCGTCGACGTCCTGGCCGGCGAACCGGACCTTCACGCGCGCGCCCGGGACCGCCGTCGCGGCGTCCTTGACGGCGACGGCGTAGTCGAACGGGCGGTCGAGGTGCGCGAGCGGCACGTCGACCAGCACCCGCGCGACGGGGTCGATCTCGGCCGGCTCGAACTCCGCCGCCTTGCGCGCCCGCGTCGCCGCGGCCTTGGCCTTCGCATCGGCCACGGACGCACGAAGGCCGGGCAGCATCTCTGCCGCCCCGGCCTCGTGGTTGGTCATGCGCGCATTCAATCAGCGGGGTCCGACATTGCCGCCGGTGCGCCCCCGCCGACGCAACGTGTCAGGGAAGTCCCTCACATGTCAGGTGTTGCAACGCCTGACATGTGTGGGAGTCCCCGGATATCCGGGGACTCCAACACGACGCGACGATCACGCTCCCGCGGCAGCCTTCAGCTTGTCGGCACGGTCGGTCGTCTCCCAGGTGAACTCCGGCAGCTCGCGCCCGAAGTGTCCGTACGCCGCAGTCTTCGCGTAGATCGGACGGAGCAGGTCGAGGTCGCGGATGATCGCGGCGGGCCGCAGGTCGAAGACTTCGAGGACGGCCTGCTGGATGGCCTCGTCGGAGACGATGCCGGTGCCGAACGTCTCGATGAAGACACCGACCGGGGCGGCCTTGCCGATGGCGTAGGCGACCTGGGCCTCGCAGCGGCGGGCGAGCCCGGCGGCCACGACGTTCTTGGCGACCCAGCGCATGGCGTAGGCGGCCGAGCGGTCGACCTTCGAGGGGTCCTTGCCGGAGAAGGCGCCGCCGCCGTGGCGGGCCATGCCGCCGTAGGTGTCGACGATGATCTTGCGACCGGTCAGGCCGGCGTCGCCCATGGGGCCACCCACGACGAACTTGCCGGTCGGGTTGACGAGCATGCGGTAGCCCTCGGAGGGGATCTCGAACGTCGCAAGCACCGGGTCGATGACGTGCTTCTTGATGTCGGCCTCGAGCGTGGCGTGCTCGACGTCCTCGGAGTGCTGGGTCGACAGGACCACGGTGTCGATGCGGAGGGGACGGTCGTCCTCGTCGTACGCGATCGTCACCTGGGTCTTGCCGTCGGGACGGAGGTAGTCGAGCGTGCCGTCCTTGCGGACCGAGGTCAGGGTCTGGGCGAGACGCTGCGCGATCATGATCGGCAGCGGCATCAGCTCGGGGGTGTCGTCGCAGGCGTAGCCGAACATCAGGCCCTGGTCGCCGGCGCCGCGCTTGTCGAGGTCGTCCTCGGAGGTGCCGACGCGCGACTCGTGGCCCTGGTCGACGCCGGCCGCGATGTCGGCGGACTGGGCGCCGATGGCGACCTGGACGCCACAGGTGGTGCCGTCGAAGCCCTTGTCTGAGGAGTTGTAGCCGATCTCGAGGATCTTCTTGCGCACCAGGTCGGCGACCGGGGCGTAGGCGTTGGTGCGGACCTCGCCCGCCACGACGACGAGGCCGGTGGTCAGCAGGGTCTCGACAGCGACGC
>JBDSPC010000524.1:0-4554 GCA_039914485.1 Nocardioides sp. | reverse complement strand
GGGTCCGACTCGACACGTCGCTCGGTGGTCGCCTGGCGACCCTGGGCGTCCGTCGTGGTGGCCGTCGACGTGGTGCGACGACGGGCGTTGAGCTGCACGGCGGTCAGCACGATGACGAGCACGCCGGCCAGGCAGAGGATGTAGCCGATCATCGTCAGGTCGATCGCGTCGATCATGTCCCGCACCGCGAAGGCCAGGATCAGCCCCAGCGCGAGCAGGAAGACGCCAAGTCCGTAACCCATTGTGTGTTGCCTCCGTCTGTTCGAGTGGTGAAGGGCCAGGAAGCCCCGACGGGACGCTCCACCATCTCGACGCCCCGCGCCTCCCCCGCAGGGGTGGGGCGGGCTAGCGGCGCCGCTCGACCTTCTTCCTGTCCGGCTCCCCGGCCTTCGCCGGCGGTGCCGTCGTGGTCGGCGTCACACCCTCCAGCGTCACCGGCGGGAGTACGGCGAACGGTGGCGCCTGCAGGGTCGGCTCACCCACCACCTCCCAGGTGTTCAGGTCGCGCGCCTGCTCCGGCAGCGGGAAGACACTCAGCAACGGGGTTCGGCCGTTCAGCCACGGGGAGACGACCTGCCGGCCGGTGCCGTAGAACTCGACGCTCTCCGGGTCGACCTTGAGTCGGCGACCCTCGTCGTCAACGAGCTGGACACCGATCAGCGGGTTGCCCGCCGCGTCATAGGGATAGACGTTCGACAGCGGCACGCCGTTGAAGGAGAGGCCCTGGGGCGAGTACGGCTGGGAGTAGCCGATGTCGGCCATCCCCCACTGGATCGCCTTGCCCGGCGTGAACACCTGGCTCAAGGTGGTCGGCAGCAGCACGATGGCGACGATGTTGAGGCCCAGGAGCAACAGGCGACCGAACGTGCCGGAGCGCGGTCCCGCCGGCCACACCTTCCCGCGCCCGAGCTGGACGCTGCCGAAGATCGCGATCAACAGGGCGGGGAGCCCGAAGGGGCCGAGAGAGGGCACGGGTGACAAGCCGAGGTTGTAGCCGCCACTGCCCCAGACGAGGTCGATCGCCTGGACCGCGACCCACGCACGGGCCACCCACCAGAACGGCCGCAGGGACTGGGCGAAGCCCCAGGGGTCGCCCGGCAACCCGGCGCCGAGATCGACCCATCGCGCATGTGCACCGTCGAGGAGCCCCTCGATCCGCACCGCGATCGGCTGGTGATCACGCGGCCCGGCACCGGCGGGCGGCAACCCGGCCGCGGCTCGGAGCTCTGCGGCGTACGCATCGGGATCGCCGAGAGCCTCCGGACCGCGCTCGGCGACGAGGTCGGCCGTGTCGGCCTCGAGGCCGTCGAGCAGGTCTTCTCGCTCGTCGGGGTCGAGGTCGGCGAAGCGTGCGCGCACTGCGGCGACGAAGGCGTCGACCTCAGGCGTGAGTCCGATGGTGTCGTTCATGCTGATGCCCCCTGCAGCAGGTTGGTGACGGTGGTGGAGAACTGGGCCCAGTCGTCGCTCTGGGTCTTGAGCTGGTCACGGCCGGTCGGCGTGATGCCGTAGTACTTGCGGTGCGGTCCGCTCTCCGACGGCACGACGTAGGAGGTCAGTGCGCCGGCGGCGTACAACCGGCGAAGCGTGCCGTAGACCGATGCGTCCCCGACGTCGTCGAGACCACCGGCGCGCAGCCGACGGACCACGTCGTAGCCGTAGCCGTCCTCGTCGTCGACGATCGCGAGCACCGCGAGGTCGAGCACTCCCTTGAGGAGCTGGGTGTTGTCCATGCGATGAAGAGTAGTGCGTAATGCGCACTACCGTCGACACCACACTTCCGAAGGCGTGTCGGCATGTGATGATCCGCAGATGCCTGCTGAGAAGACGACCCAGAAGATCGGTGTCTGCAACCTGTGCGAGGCCATCTGTGGCCTGGTGCTCACCATCGAGGACGGCGCCGTCACCGGCGTCAAGGGCAACCCCGACGACCCGCTGTCGCGCGGGCACATCTGCCCCAAAGGTGTCGCTATCGCCGACATCCACGCCGACCCCGACCGACTCCGGCGGCCGGTCCGGCGTGATCGCGCGACCGGCGAGTTCCACGAGATCGACTGGCCCGAGGCGATCGACGTCGTGTCCGGCAACCTGGCGGCGATCATCAACGAGCACGGGCGCGACGCCGTCGGGATCTACCTCGGCAACCCCAACGTGCACAGCCTCGGCTCGATGACGCACGGCATCGGCCTGGTCAAGGCGCTGCGCTCGAAGAACACGTTCAGCGCCACCTCCGTCGACCAGCTCCCCCACCAGCTGCTCGCGCACCTGATGTTCGGCCACCAGCTGCTGCTGCCCATCCCCGACATCGACCGCACCAGCTACTTCCTGGTCTTCGGCGCCAACCCGATGGCCTCCAACGGCTCACTGATGACCGTGCCCGACTTCCCGGCCCGCCTGCGCGAGCTCAAGCGGCGAGGCGGGAGCATGGTGGTCTTCGACCCGCGTCGCACCGAGACCGCCAAGGTCGCCACCGAGCACCACTTCGTCCGCCCCGGCACCGATGCGTGGGTGCTGCTGGCCATGCTCAACGTCCTGTTCGCCGACGGCCTCGCGTCCGCTCCGTCGTACGCCGATGGGCTGGCCGACGTCGAGTCCGCGGTCGCCCACTTCACGCCCGCCCTGGCCGAACAGATGAGCGGGGTCCCGGCCGGCGAGATCGAGCGGATCGCGCTCGAGCTGGCGACCGCTGAGGGCGGGGTCGCCTACGGCCGGGTCGGCGTCTCCACGCACGAGTTCGGCTCGGTGTGCCAGTGGGCGGTCAATCTGCTCAACATCGTCACCGGTAATCTCGACTCGGTCGGTGGGGCGATGTTCACCTCGCCCGCGATCGACCCCGTCGGGACCGGCCTGATCGGCCGCGGACACCACAACGCCTGGCAGTCCCGGGTGCGCGGGCTTCCGGAAACCGCCGGCGAGCTGCCCGTGTCGGCGCTGCGCGAGGAGATCACCACGCCGGGCAAGGGCCAGGTCAGGGCGATGCTCACGCTGTCCGGCAACCCGGTGCTGTCCACGCCCGACGGCGCCCGTCTCGACGAGGCACTGGAGGGGCTCGACTTCATGGCGGCCGTCGACATCTACATCAACGAGACTACCCGGCACGCCGACGTGATCCTGCCGCCCGCGGGCGCGCTGGAGCGCGACCACTACGACCTGATCTTCCAGACCTTCGGCGTACGCAACACGGCACGCTTCACGCCGGCGGTGTTCGAGAAGGAGGCGGGCGCGCGCCACGACTGGCAGATCTATCGCGACGTCGCACTCGCCACGGTCGCCAAGCTGGACAAGAAGCCGTCCCTCAAGGCGATGCTCAAGCTGCGTGCCCGGATGTCCCTCAGCCCGACCCGGTTGATCGGCCTGCTTCTCGCTCGTGGTCGCACCGGCGTGACCTTGAGGAAGCTGCGTGCGAACCCGTCCGGGATCGACATGGGCGCACTGCGGCCCGACCTGCTGCCCGCGCGGCTGCAGACGCGCGACCACCGCCTCGTGCTGGCGCCGGCCCTGGTGCTCGCCGACCTGGCGCGACTGACCGAGGTCACCCCGCCCGACGAGGGCGAGCTGTTGCTGATCGGGCGCCGGCACAAGCAGGACTGCAACTCCTGGATGCACAACACCGAGCGCCTCACCCGCGGCAAGGCCCGGCACCAGCTCTTCATGCACCCCGACGACCTGGCGATCCGGTCCCTCGAGGACGGCGCGGTCGTCACCGTCACCTCACGCGTCGGCAAGGTGCGCGTCGAGGTCACCGCGACCGACGACATGATGCCGGGCGTCGTCAGCCTCCCCCACGGCTACGGCCACGCCCGCAACACCGGGATGAAGAAGGCCGCCGAGGTGCCGGGAGTCTCGATCAACGACCTGACCGACCCCGAGCGCCTCGACGTGTCCGGCAACGCGGCGCTCACCGGAGTGCCGGTCACCGTCTCCGGTTGACGCCGATACTCCGTGACGAACGGACCCTGGATCCGCAGATCCGAGGGTCCGTCCGTCACGGAGTATCCAGGGTGCGGGTCAGACCTTCACCCCGCTGAGCACGTCGCGGATGTCGGCAGCGGACGTCGCCTGCCGCAGCCGCTCGACCTGCTCCTTGTCCACGAAAACGCCCGCCAGCTTCTGCAGCAGCGCCAGGTGGTCGTTGCCCGCACCGGCGATGCCGACCACGAACTCGGCCGGCTTGCCGTTCCAGTCGATGCCGTCGGGGTAGCGCACGAACGAGATCGCGGTGCGCCGGATCGACGACTTCGCCTCGTTGGTGCCGTGCGGGATCGCCAGCAGGTTACCCATGTGGGTGGACACCGACCGCTCGCGCTCGTGCATCGCGTCGACGTAGGACGACTCGACGGCACCGCTCTCGACGAGCAGCAGCCCTGCCTCGGTGATCGCCTCGTCGCGGGACGTGGCCGATCCGGAGAGCACGATCGCGTCGTCACGGAGTACGTCGCTGTCGAATCCTTCGTCGGCAACCTCCGCCGCCCCGGCGCCGCCGCCCTCGCCGTTGCTCTGTCGCACGAGCTCGACGATCTCGTCGTAGCGAGGACTGTTCATGAAGTTGTCGAC
>JBDSPC010000483.1:0-10495 GCA_039914485.1 Nocardioides sp. | reverse complement strand
TCGTCGGACTTGCGCATGCTGACCGGCATCACCATCGAGAGGTCCTCGATGTCGACGCCGTGCCGCTCGTGGTAGCGCCGCAGCCCGCCGAGGAGGGCCGCGACATAGGCGTCGTTCAACGACCCGCGCGCCAGCTTGGCGGCCGCCTTCAGGTCGGCCAGCTCGCACTCCATCACCTGGAACCGCCACGTCGTGCCGCGTCGGTCGGCCAGCAGCGGGGAGGGCGTCGCCGGCGGCGGCGAGAGGGTACGCCGCAGCGAGCTGCCGTAGCGGACGGCCTCACCGAGCGCGCTGGACCGCCCGGTCAGCATCCGCGCACCTCCGGCGACGGCGCGCACGGCCACCCCGGGAAGCCGGCGCGCCTGGTCCTGCGCCACGGTCCTGGTGAAGTCCCACGGATTCGCCGGATAGCTCGACTCGCGCTGCGCCGCCCGCGGCTTGTCCAACGTGTGCTCGCGGGTCCGGCTCTGCACGAGGGACATCAGCTGGATGCCGCCGAGCCCGTCGGTCAGCGAGTGGTGCAGCTTCAGGAAGTAGGCGGCACGACCGCCCTCCAGCCCCTCGACCAGCGTGCCCTCCCACAGCGGCCGCGTGCGGTCGAAGGGGGCGAGCGCCTGCGTCTGCGCGAACTCCAGGAGCTGCGCCATCGATCCGGCTCCGGGCAGGTGCGTTCGCCGTACGTGGTAATCGAGCTGGAACGTCTCGTCGGGCACCCACACCGGCGGACCGACCGGCAGCAGCGGGTCCATGACCCGTTGCCGACACCGCGGCACGAACTCGGTGGCCCACTCGGTCGCGGCCATGAACCGGTCCCAGTCCGGCGCCTTGTCCAGGATCATCAGCGAGCAGATCGTCGACGACAGGCGGGGGTGGTTCTCCGAGCGCCACATCAGCGCCTCGGTCTCGTTCATCCGGTCCTCGGCGCCCCAGGAGGCGGCAAGGTCCCACATCTGTTCGGTCACGACGGCCACTTCTCCAGGGTGTCGACGAAGAGCTGGCGCACTCCGGGGACGATGGTGTTGAGGTCTTCAGGCGTCCAGTCGGACGTGTCGATCGGCTCCAGCACGCAGACGTCGACCGTCCCGGGTCGCACCACGGTCGCGTGCGGAGCCAGCAGCTGTCCGGCGTTGCGGAAGACCACGGGCACGATCGGCACCCCCGCCTGCATCGCCATGTGGAAGGCGCCCTTCTTGAAGGGGCCCGGCTCCGGCGTCGGCATCCGCGTGCCCTCGGGGAAGATCATGATGGAGGTGCCCGACCGGATCCGTTCGGTGAGCTTGTCGAGGGCCTCGCGCGACTGGCCCGAGTTGGAGCGGTCGATGAAGACCGGGTCGAGGAACAGCGACGCAGCCAGCATCCGCGGGTCGAACCTCGCCTCCGCCTTGGAGATGCCGGTGAAGTCGCGACGCAGCAGCGACCCCATGATCACCGGGTCGAGCGAGCTCTGATGGTTGCCGATGAAGATCGCCGGGCGCGCCTTCCAGACGTTCTCCTCCCCGACGACGTTCAGCTTGACGCCGGCGAGCGCGAGCGCGCTGTCGCACGCGAGCGGGATGCCGACGTTGGTGCCGGCCCGCTTGTCACGGCGTACGGCGCCCAGGACCGCTCCGGCGATCAGGCCGGCGTTGAGACCGCCGGCCGCGGCCGCGGTGCCGAGCACGGCGCGGACTCCGGTGCGCAGCGGCTCGGACATGTCGAGGATCGGCCAGCCCTGGAGGTTGGCCGTCTCGCGCAGGGCCCGGCCGGGTGCGATCGGGTGCGGGTGCGCGGTGCTGGCCAGGAAGGCGACGTCCTCGTCGCCGTTCGCGTAGCCGTAGCTCTGGCTCAGGTCGACGTCGTGCTCGCGCGCATAGCGGCGTACGGCCTGGGCCTTGGGCTCGCCCCAGAGGAACTTGCCGACGACGCGACCGGTCAGCACCCCGTCCTCGACCTCGAGCTCGGTGCAGAGGATGTCGTTGATCCCGAGCTCGCGCGCGACCGGTCCGGTCTGGAAGCGGGTGGCGGCCGAGGCCAGCACGACGACGTGCCCCATTCGCTGGTGCGCCTTGATGATGGCCCTCGCCTGGGGGCGGATGGTGCCGGCGATCTTCTGCACGAAGAGCCGGTCGCCCATCTCCTCCATCGAGTCGACGAGGTGCCCGCGCAGCGACGCGAGCCCGAGGTCGCCGGCCCGCGTGGGGTCGCCGCCGAGGTTCCCGTCGACCGCGGTGAGCACCAGCTTGGCGAGGTCGCCCGCGCCGACCTGCCCCTTGCGGAGCTGGTCGCGCAGGATGTGCGTGGCCGTGAAGCCCGACACGATCGTGCCGTCGAGGTCGAAGAAGGCCGCGATGTGCGAGCCGCGTGGCCCGGCCTCGATCTCGGCGATCAGGTCGTCGGGGTTCACGCCCGACCGGCCCGGTGGAACTCCGCGATGGTGTCGATGCGCGCGATGGTCGCCGCGATCTCGTCCTCGAAGTTGTGCCGGAGCTTGACCAGGTCGGGCGTCTCGGCATCGAGCAGGCCGCGGTGGTCCGCCAGTCGCAGCGCGGTCTTGAACAGCTCGAGGGTCACCGACTCGTCGCTGGTGATCCTCCCCTGCAGCGCCCACTGCTGCCCGACCGCGATGCAGTCGTCGAGGAACTCGGCCTCGCTGAAGGGCACATCGAGGTCGGCCAGCCGGTCGGCGACGATGTGATAGGCGTCGAGGAACGGACGCAGCACCAGGTGCGCGACGTGCGGACGGGTCGCCGCCAGCCGGGCCCGGAGCTCGGCGGTGTCCGCCTTCCGACGGCTGCTGGACGGGTCGGCGACCGCCCGCAGCTCGGCGTCGATGTCGGCACCGAACTCGTGGCGCCCGGCGAAGAAGAAGTCGAACTTCAGCAGCTCGCGCAGCCGCAGCGCCTCGGCCTCGGCCACCGCGCGGATGTCCCCCGAGTCGCTCTCGGCGGCGGCCAGCAGCGCCAGCTCACCGATCCCGCGGTCGACGAAGACGTGGATCGCGGTGTTGCGGTAGAACGCCGCCACCAGGTGCTTGTCGGGCGCGATGCGCCACACGGTCTCGGTGCCGCCGTCGTAGGACACGAGCACCCCCGAGCCGACGAGCTCCTGCAGCGTGCGTCGCAGCGTCTCGCGCTCCTTGAGGTCGAAGGCCCCGGCGACCCGCCAGCCGCGCTCGCTCAGGTAGTCCGCGATCGGCGCGACCGTGGCCTGCACCTGCGCCAGCGACAGCGCTCGGTCCTCGCCGAGGATCGCCATGCTGACGATGGCGGTCGCGGTCACCGGGGTGGCCCGGTTGATCCGGTGGCACGACTCGAGGGCGATCCGCTCGATGGCGTACGGCGCAGCCGACTCGTCCGCCTTCAGCTCGGCCATCCGCTCGGCCAGCGAGATCGGCTCGCCGAAGTCGACGTAGGCGCGCCCGAGGCGGTTGCTCTGCTCGCGCGCGAACTTGTAGAGCCAGCGCAGGTCCTCGGGCCGCTTCTGCGCGCCCTTGGCCTCCGAGGTCATCATCGAGACCTCGTGCAGCTGGTCGTAGACGATCGAGACCGGCACGATCAGGGCGTCGACCCCGTCGGCCGCTTCGACCGCGTCGGCGACATAGCGCATGATGCCGAAGGCCGGCGGCCGGAGCTTGCCGGTGCGGGTACGACCACCCTCGATCGACCACGCGAGGTTGGACTTGTTCTTGAGGTGCTGGGCGATGTAGGCCCGCAGGGCCTGCCGGTAGACCGGGATGTCGGACGTGCTGCGCTTGATGAAGATGACGCCGGACCGGCTGGCGATCCCGCCCATGGGGAAGAAGTTGAGGTTGGCTCCGCCGAACGTGTACGGCGTCGCCATCCGCCCCGACGCCACCACCTCCGGCACCAGCGCCCCGTCGAGGTAGGACCGGTGGGAGAAGAGGAACAACAGCGAGTGCTGCCGGTCGAGCGCGCGCAGGCGGGCGATCGAGTCCTCGTCGACGTACACGTCATGGGCGCGAGCCAGCCACTGGGAGAAGCGGCGGAAGGCCGCGCCCGTGCCGGCACTGTGGGTGGCCGACATCTCGCGCAGGTGCGCCCCGGCCTCGGCGCCCACCTGGCGCTTGGGACGCCCCAGCTCCTCGGCGAGGTCCGCGAGCTTCTCGCCGAATGCTTCGTCAGCCAGCAGCTGCGCCACCTCACGGCTGTCGGACGCGCCCGTGGGGGCGAGACCGACCTTGGTCGCGATCGGTGCCAGCAGCCGCAGGCCCCGGTCCTTGGCACGCTCGGCCGGTGATCCCCTATGTGCTGCCCTGTCCCTCATGTCCGGAGTCTCGGAGGCGGAGGGACCGTGGTCAAGGGCAAACCACGACAATGGACCCGTGACCTTCTCCTTCTTCACCGCTGATGCCGACCTGCTCGTCCCGACCGACGCCGCGCGGAGCCTGTGGAGCGCCGACCAGATGCACGGGGTGGCCGTGAGCGGTGCGATGGCGCGCGCGATCGAGCGCGCCGTACCGCGCGACGACCTACGGCCGGCGCGCTACACCCTGGACATGTTCCGGCCCGCCACGATGAGCCCGTTCGCGATCGAGACGACGATCGTGCGCGAGGGCAAGCGCATCTGCCTGGTGGACGCGGTCCTCGTCCAGGACGGCGAGCCCAAGGTGCGGGCCAGCACGATCTTCCTCAAGCCGAGCGAGGACCCCGACGGGGAGATCTGGCAGCCGGAGGACAACCCGTCCGCGCCTGCCGGGGTGCCCGTCCTGACCGGCCCGACGGTCCCGTGGTTCGCGAGCGCCAAGCCGTGGTCGCAGGACTTCGTCGAGCACCAGAACGCCGGTCGCAAGCAGACCTGGCAGCACGGTGTGCCGATCGTCGCAGGCGAGGAGCCCACCCCGTTCCAGGCCGTCGCTTCGATCGCGGACGGGACGACGTTGGCGTGCAACTGGGGCAGCTTGGGCGTGCAGTACATCAACACCGACATCACCCTCTCCCTCGCCCGTCTCCCTCGTACGGCGGAGCTGGGCCTGCGCGGCGAGCGCTGGTCCGGCGCCGACGGGATTGCCGTGGGCGTCGCCACCGTCTTCGACCGCGACGGGGTGATCGGCCAGTCGATGGTGACCTCCCTGGCCAACGCCCTGCGGACCGTGGACTTCGAGAAGCACGACTTCAACGAGGACGGCACGCGCGGCAGCCGCGTGTGATCTCGTTTGGGTCACAGCCTGCGCGGGTCGTGACCGCTGCCGCGCCGAGTCGCCACCATGAGGCATGACACGAGCGCGGCTGATCCTGGCCCTGCTGCTGGGCGCCCTCATCTCGTGTACGCCGAACTCAGACCCGAACAGGTCGAAGGCCGACCCTCCGCCGTACCCGCGCGTGGCCGGCTTGGACTCGGGCTGCCCGTCGCCCGAGCAGGAACCGAACCTCCCTGACGGCCTGCTGCCGACGGGTGCCACGCAGGTGCGGTTGTGCAACCTCGAGGGAGATCGCTACTTCATCGGGCGGAACAGGAAGGTCGAGGACGACTTCGACCTGCCGCCGGACGCGCTGGCCACCGGGGTCGACGATCTGGTGGGAATCGTGAACGCCCAGACGATCACGGAGGAGCCTGCCTGCGGTGGCGGGACGCTCGATCGCGGTGACGGCGTGATCATGGGTGCCAAAGAGGTGCACCACGTGTTCTCCGACCTGCTCTGGCAGCAGCGTTCTCCGCCACCCCGCCGAATCTCCAGGAGCGGCCGAAGTGCCAGCCGACCGGCCAGAACCCGTCTCCGATGCTGCTGGCGGAACACCTGGTGATCGACAAGGCAGTGTGGTGCGCCTGGACGGATACTCCCGACGCGCGCCTGCGACCTGCTCGACTCACACCGCGGCAGGTGGCTCGGCTCAACGAGGCGTTCACCACCGTGGAGAGTGACTCCGTCGGGCCCTGTCGCGCTCGACCACAACTCTTCGGCGCCTTGAACGTCGTGACCGCTTGGGGTGATCAGGCCATTCTTCCGGCCGCGTGCCAGGACCTCTACGTCCCGGTTCCGTTCGGGGATCCTGAACGCATCTGGGCGCTTTCGTACCAAGCGCGCACGCTCCTCGCGACCCTCCCTCTGGGCCGGTCGATCAAGAACATCCCCTACGACCCCGCCCAGATACGTCCGGTCGGCTGACCGCTTCACGTACCGAGAGTTTCTGCTGCCGATTCGCACTGGGGACAGCAGGAACTCTCGGTAGGTGAGCGACGCCACTCGGCGCGCCTCCCGAATCAGGTGGCGCTCGCCGGTTAGAAAATGCACAGGCCCGGCGACGTATGAGATCGCCGGGCCGAAAGCATGTCACCCGTAAATAGGTGGAACCCGGCAAGTATGAGTTGCCGGGTTCCGGTGTCTTCCGGACCGAAGTCCTTCCGACATCGCCAGTTCTACGCCCGCGGATCGAGATGACGCAAGACCCCTTCGGCAGATTTTCTGGCGCGTCGGCGTGTCTCGCCGGACACGCCGGACCTGGAGCCGAGGGCTAGCGTGCAGGGATGATCAGCGACCTCGTCCTCGGCACGATGTACTTCGGCACGAAGACCGACCCGGCCACTTCCTATGCCCTGCTCGACCGGTTCGTCGAGGCCGGCGGCACTGTCATCGACACCGCCAACTGCTACGCCTTCTGGGCCGACCCGAGCGGGCACGGCGGCCAGAGCGAGTCGCTGATCGGCGACTGGCTGCGTGAGAACTCCGGCCTGCGCGAGCAGCTCACGATCGCCACCAAGGTCGGCGTCGAGCCGGCCGAGGGCGGCGGCGTCGAGGGGCTCGCCCCCGATGTCGTACGCCGACAGGCGGAGCTCAGCCGGGAGCGGCTCGGCCTCGAGGTGATCGATCTCTACTGGGCGCACGGCGAGGATCGGCGTACCCCGATCGAGGAGACCGTCGACGCGATGGGCGCGCTCGTCGCCGACGGCGTGGTCGCGCGGCTGGGCATCTCCAACCACCCGACGTGGCTGGTCGAGAGAGCGCGCGGACATGCCCTCGCGCGGGGGCTGGCGCCGTACGACGCGATCCAGCTCACGACGTCCTACGTCGAGCCCCGGCCGGGCGCGGCGGTCGAGGGCAAGGACCACCGGTTCGGCTGGGTGAGCGAGGAGACGCGCGACTACGTCGCGACGAACGGACTCGAGCTGTGGGCCTACAGCCCGCTGATCCAGGGCAGCTTCGACCGCGACGACCGGCCGTTCCCGCAGGCCTACGACCACCCGGGCACGACGGCCCGCCTCGAGACACTGCGAAGCGTCGCCGAGGAACGCAACGTCGCGCCCAGCCAGGTCGTGCTCGCGTGGCTGCTCGCGAAGGGCATCCGCCCGATCGTCGGCGTCAGCTCCGTCGAGCAGCTCGACTCGGCGCTGGCCGCCGGGTCCCTCGACCTGGACGACGCGACGATCAACCGGCTCGATCAGCCGGCGTAGTCGTCGATCTCCCCGAGGATCCGGGTCTTCACGTCGTCGGGAGCGAAGGACGCCCGGACGGCGGACCGCGACAGGTCGGCCACACCGGCCGCCGAGAGCGACAGCAGGTCGGCGGCGATGGCGTACTCCGCGTTCAGCGTGGTGCCGAACATCGGCGGGTCGTCGGAGTTGATCGTCACCGGCACACCGGCCTCCACGAAGGAACGCAACGGGTGGTCGGCGAGCGTCGCCACGGCCCGGGTCGCGATGTTCGACGACGGGCACACCTCCAGCGTGATCCCCTCGTCCGCCAGGTGCTGGAGCAACGCGGGGTCCGATGACGACGACGTGCCGTGGCCGATCCGCTCGGCGCCCAGCAGCCGGATCGACTCCCACACGGTCTCGGGCCCGGTCGTCTCCCCCGCGTGCGGCACCGAGTGGAGGCCCGCGGCCCGCGCCGCGTCGAAGTGTGGCTGGAACTGCGCGCGGGGTACGCCGATCTCCGGCCCGCCGAGGCCGAAGCCGACGAGCGCCGTGGGACCGTGGTCGAGCGCGTAGGACAACGTCGCGTCGGCCGCGGGCAGTCCGGACTCGCCGGGGATGTCGTAGATCCAGCGCAGCACCAGCCCGAAGTCGCGCTCGGCGGCGACGCGCGCGTCCTCGATCGCCTCGGTGTAGGCCTCGATCGGCATCCCGATGTCGTCGCGGTCGGGTCGCACGGAGGTGTACGGCGTGCACGTGAGCTCGGCGTAGCGGAGGTTCTGACCGGTCGCCATCTCCCGCGCGACCTCGTAGGTGAGCATGCGGATGTCGGCCGGGGTGCGGATCACGTCGACGACGGCGAGGTAGACCTCGATGAAGTGCGCGAAGTCGCGGAACTCGAAGAACGTCTTCAGCTCGTCGAGGTCGGACGGGACCGTGCCCCGGTGGCGGGCGGCGAGCTCGGAGACGATTCGCGGTGATGCCGAGCCGACGTGGTGGACGTGCAGCTCGGCCTTGGGCAGACCGGCGATGAACGCCGTCAGGTCCGTCACTTCAGTGCGGCTTCGAGGGCGGTCTGGTCGATGGCCTCGCCGTCCACGATCACCGTGGGGGTGCCCTGGACTCCGGCGGACGAGGCGGCCTTGGCCCCGTTGCTGACCCAGCCCTCGAACGCGAGGTCGTTGATGCCGTCCGCCACGTCCGCCTCGGTGGCGCCAGCCTCGACCGCCTTCTCGATCAGCCACGCGTTGTCGGGGTGGTCCCCGTCCTCGGCCGGCTGCTCGGCGTACAGGAGATCGTGGAACTTCTTGGCGACATCGGGGCCGGCGGCGTCGAGCACGACGGCGAACGCGTTGGTGGCTCGCTGGGAGTAGTCACCGAACTGCTTGAGGAAGTCGAACGGCCGGTACTCCACGGTCGCGCGGCCCTCGTCGACGGCGGACTCGAGGACCGAGTCGTAGGTGTCCTCGAACGCCTTGCAGGCGGGACAGATGAAGTCCTCGTAGACGACGACCTCGTGGTCGGCACCGCTCTCCCCGAGCACCACGCCGTAGTCATCCGTGGCGCCCGCCGGGGCGGTGGCGGTCTCGTCGATCTTGCCGGCCCGGCTCTGCAGGAAGAAGCCCACGGCGACGACGAGCAGCAGCGCGCCGACGACCCCGCCGATGGTGAGCAGCCGGCGTTGCTTCTCCTTGCGCTCCTGCTCAGCCTTGAGGGCTGCGGCCCGGGCGGCACGCTCAGCGGCCTTGTTGCGCTTCGACATCGAGTTCCTCTCCTTCGCCCGATCCGGGCGAGACGTCCCCCGCACGAGGCGGGAAGACAACAGCATCCAGTGACCAACGGGTCCGTGGCCATATCACCAGCCAGGCGGACAGCAGCAGCAACCCGACGTCGCGGGCGATCTCCCAGGGGTATTTCGCCGTGGCGTCCGCGATCTCGCCGCCACCGCCGAAGCAGCCGCAGTCGATCGAGAGCCCGCGCGCCCACGCCGCCGAGATCCCCACGATGAAGGCGACGAACAGCAAGGACGACAACATCCCCATCGCACGCGTCAGCAGCCCGAGCACGAGGCAGACACCGAGCACGACCTCGACCACCGGCAGCGCATAGCCCACCGTCGGCACGATCGACTCGGGCAACAGCTCATAGGCGCGTACGGCGCGGATGCTGCTCGCCGGGTCGGGGAGCTTCAGTGCCCCGGCGACGATCCAGACGCCGCCGGTGATCAGTCGCGCGAGGAGACCGATCCACTGCTTCACGTCCTTGACCCTAGGACCAGCGCCTGAACCGCCGCTGAGAACCCTGAGTAGGGTGCTCACCGTGAATGAGCGACTCGTCTGGATCGACTGCGAAATGACCGGCCTCAGCCTCGAGACGGATGCGTTGGTGGAGGTTGCCGCGCTGGTCACGGACTTCGACCTCAACGTCCTCGGCGAGGGCATCGATGTGCTGATCAAGCCACCGCAGGCAGCGCTGGACCAGATGATCGACTTCGTCCGCAACATGCACGTCTCCTCCGGCCTGCTCGAGGAGCTCGAGGGCGGGACGACGATGGAGGACGCCGAGGCGCAGGTGCTGGCCTACATCAAGGAGCACTGCCCCGACGGCAGCCGTCCGCCATTGGGCGGCAACACC
The DNA here is from genome assembly GCA_039914485.1 of Nocardioides sp. Taxonomy (GTDB): domain Bacteria; phylum Actinomycetota; class Actinomycetes; order Propionibacteriales; family Nocardioidaceae; genus Nocardioides. The sequence continues at coordinate 514 of JBDSPC010000483.1, read as the reverse complement.
GTCGCCACCGACCGCTCCTTCCTGGCCCGCGACATGCCCGGGCTCGAGGGGTTCCTGCACTACCGCAACGTCGACGTCTCCTCGATCAAGGAGCTGGCCCGACGGTGGTACCCACGGACCTACTTCGCGGCCCCGGCCAAGCGCGGCAACCACCGGGCGCTGGCAGACATCCAGGAGAGCATCGAGGAGCTGCGCTACTACCGCGAGGCCGTCTTCGTCCCGCAGCCCGGCCTCGACACGACGGCGGCGCGCGAGGTCGCGGCCCGGCACGCGGGCACGATCACCGGGCTGACTGCGGACTGAGCCCCGATTCAGAATCCGCGCACTGATTGCCCTACACTTCTCATCGGCCTCACGCCTGCGCGAGTGGTCGATCCAGAAGATCATGGTGGGTATAGCTCAGCTGGTAGAGCGCCGCCTTGTGGTGGCGGATGTCGCGGGTTCAAGTCCCGTTACTCACCCCAGAGGAGAACCCCGCCGGAGAGATCCGGCGGGGTTCTTCGCATTTTCGAAC
>JBDSPC010000478.1:0-6725 GCA_039914485.1 Nocardioides sp. | reverse complement strand
TACGCGTGACCGTTCTTGGTGGGGTTGCGCCTGCCGATGAAGCCGACGACGTTCTCATCGGAGTAAAGGGGGAACACCATCCGGTCGCGGAACGAGTCGACGTGGCGTCCCCGTTCGGTCTGCCGAGCCAGGCCAGCGTCGATCAACTCTCCGACTGTGGCACCCCGATCGGTGAGGTGTCGGATCAGGCTCTCGGGCCCGGGCGGCGCGTAGCCGACGGCGTACCGACTGTCGTCCGAAAGGTCTGTGCCGAGCCGCTGGCGGAGGTAGTCGGGCACCCATGAACGTCCACCTAAGGAGGAGTAGTACGCGAGGGCGGCCTCGTTGAGTTCGACGATCCTCGCCACCGACGTTGTCGGCTCAACAAACCCAAGGGGATCAGCCGGGGGCGCAGGCTCGAGGTCGGGCTCGAACGGCTCCGGCTCGTCAAAGGGCGCGTCGGTCATGGTCGCGATCCGCCAGACGAGAGCGGAGCACAGATCCTCCGCCCGAATCTCGGGGCCGCGTCCGGAGGTCGCGGCATCGAGGAGCTGCTCAGGAGTCCACTCGGCAGGTCGTGCATGGACGGCAGCGACCAAAGCGGGCCACATGGCGTCCGCCATGACGCGCTCACCGACGCCCTCACCGAGACGCTCACTCAAGTGCGCCGACCACGCCGGCCGCAGCGTGTGAGCCTGGTCCGCGGAGGCTCTCAGGGCTGCCGGACCGAGGTGCCGAACCACCCGCCACCAAAGCGCGTCGGCGGCACGTTCGTCGGGGAGGGGCCGCTCACCCTCGAGTGCTTGACCGAGCAGAGCGACCACGTCGACCTGCGCCGCTTGCAGCGCACCGAGACGTTCCGTGAGGCGAGCGAAGCGCGGATCGGCACGCACTTCGTCGGGGATGGCGTCGAGGACGTCCTCGCCGGCACGGTGTGAGCCGACGGCTGCTCGTGCTCGACGGTTGAGGCGGTGTTGGTGTTCGGCCATCGACGAGCCTGGTTGGAACGCACCTGTCGGCCGAGTATCCGTCTCGGGCACAGCGAACGCGGCGCGCCATACGGCCAGGTCCGAACGCAGCCCAGCGTGTTCATCGCCAGTCAGCCCAGAAGCCCATGGCGGCGTCGCGGCCGGCGTCCAACCCGCGGCCTCAGTCGCCACCTGATGCGTGAGCGCCTCGATCCGTTTGGCGCGCTGGGAGAAGTAGGGCCCCCACGTCGAATGCTCAGCAAGCCGGGCTGGGACTGAGTCGAGCCAGGGGAGGGGGCCTGGCTGTGATGACTGTCCGAGCCGCCACTCGAGGACTGCGGCTCGGTCGTCGGACGATCCGAGCTCACGCTCGGCGGCGAGGTCCATCAGCAGCGCAACGGGATCAAGGCCGTCGAGCCCTCGGATGACGACGTGCTCCCGCAGCGTTGGGTAGGCGGCCTCGTCGATCAGCCCCGGCCAGATGACCTCGACCTCGCGGTCAAGCGCAGCCAGTCGTTCGGCGCCGAGGACCTCCTCGGCAGCGAAGCCCAGCGAGTCGTGGAACCGCAGCACCGCTTCATGCAGCTGCGTGGGCGCGGAGGAGGCGTCACGCCCCACGGTGGTGGCGGAACGGTCCGATCCGTCGCGCTCCAGAACGTCGGTGAGTACGTCGATCGCCGTGGGTGGGCGCAGCCCCCTCGGGTCGATCGCGCTGTGCGGATCTCCGTCGAAGCCGGTGGCCAGGTAGATGTGGTTCGCCTGCCGGCCACGAGAGACGCCGACGTACAAGGTCTGCCGGGTCTCCTCGCCGGTGGCGACGAGGTGAGCGCTGTCGGCCGTCATACCCTGCGCACCGTGCACCGTGGTGGCGTAGCCGAGTTGCACGTGATCGGCCACGTAGTCGGAGGGCAGCTCGACGGCCCGACCTAGCTCGAGGTGGCGGGCGAGGAGCGCGCCGGTCGGGAGCACGTTTTCAACGGTCCAACGGTCCCCGTTCTTGACCCAGTTCGTGCGCGAGAGGAGGAGTCGTCGGCTGTTGCGGCGGGTCACGATCACGTCACCGGCAGAGGCTCTGTTCCCGTCCGCAAGCTCGACGGCTGTTGTCTCACACTCCCCGGCCACAAGTCGGTCTGCGCGGGCGCGCGCGTTGAGTTGGCCCACGAGCTCACGGGTGGGCGCCAGCAGCACGGAGTCCATGCCGTCGGCCCGATCCGCCGCCCACGCGGCGTAGGCGTGGTCGGCGACGACACCAAGGTCGCCGACGTGGATGCGGGCGTTGTCGGCGTAGAAGCCGAGCGCACCCGCGTCGCCTTCACGTACGGCGAGAGTGGCCGCCGCCTCGGCGGGGTCGTGGAAGCGGCGTACCTCGGAGAGGGTCGAGGCGCCGTACTCGTGCTGGATGTCGCGCAGCACGCCGCCAGCACCGACTGCCGCGAGTTGTTGGTCGTCTCCGATCAGACGCACGACGCCACCGCGCGCGGCCACGAAGCGCAGGGCGGCCGCCAGTTCAGTGGTCGCGGCTTGGCCGGCCTCGTCGATGATCACCATCGAGGCGGGCCCGATCTCGCGGATCCATCGGGGCCATTCGGCCGCGCTCTCGTTGGCGAGGGACCAGGTCAGCTTTGCGAGGGTGTCTGTGTGGCCCGTGATGGCTTGGCCGAGCTCGTGGGCCGCTTGCGCGGAGGGTGCCAAGCCGATGACATGGCCGCCGCCTTCCCCCCACGCGTCTGCGAGCACGCTCATGGTGGTGGTCTTGCCGGTGCCAGCGGGGGCGAGGGCCAGCTGGACGGTCGCGCCCGACGTCGCGAGGTCGCGGACCATGGCGGCCTGGGCATCGTTGAGCTCGAAGCCCTTGGTCGTCGACGAGGCGATGGCGACCTCGACCCGTACGTCGGTGAGCTGGTGGCCGTCCGTTCGACCGGCGAGTGTGAGGATCTCCTTTTCGGCGCTGAGGATCTTGGCGGAGGTGTAGAGGGTGGCTCCATGAACGGCGTACACGCTCTCGCCGTCGGGACGCCGAAGCTGCGAAGGTTCGGAAATCGGGTCATCTACGCCCAGGCGCACTGACCTCGAGACGGCAGCGTCCACCACTTCTCGGCAGGCCCGGTCGGCGTCGTCGCGCGCGATCCCGGCCGTCCGCGCCTGACGCTGCGCCTCCGCGAGGAGGTGCCAGACGTTCCACGTGGCGCGGGACTCCTCGACAACGGCGACAGTTGCGGCCGCTGCCTCTTCGACCCACACGCGTGTGAGGGAAACGCCGACGTGGCCTCGGCGTACGGCGCGGGCGTACATCTCGTCGACCTCGGCCGGGTCGCCCATGATCTCGTCGGCCTCGGCTCGCCACATTGCCCGCTGCTCACGCTCGCTCCGCGGCTCATGCTTGGCGTCGCGCGTCTCGAGCGTGGCCTGCTCGGCCTGCCAGAGAGCTTCGACCGGGGTCGGCAGACGTCCGAAGGTACGCTGGAACTCGGCCGCCATCTGCGCCTGCCGCGCCTTGATGTCGGCTCGGCGCCGGGACCAGAACTTGGAGAGCGTCGTGCTGACACCACGCACCTCCCGGACGGGCCGCTTGCCGGGAGTGAGGTCGTCACGCTCGGCGAACTCCAGACCGAGCCGCGCGATGAGCTCGGCTTCGAGCCGGGTGTTGTAGTGCTCAGATGCCGTCAACTTGGCGGCGTACAGAATCCGCCCGTCGAGGGCGAGCCACTTACCATCCTCGGACCGCACCTTGTTGCTAACGGCGACGTGGGTGTGCAGATCCGGGTCGCCGGCGCGGCTGTCGCGGTGGGTGAAAGACGCCGCCACAAGCCCGCGCACCTTGACCTGACGGGCCCCACCGCGGCCGAGCCGGGTGAAGGCGACCTCTCGCTCCAGCCAGGTCAAGGTGTCGGTGACGGCCGCCTCGTGCGCGGCGAGGATCTCCGCGGCGACGTCGAGGGGTGCGAGCGCCCACAGGGCGGAGACCGACTTCACGGGGGAGAAGGTCAGGTCGAACCCGGCGACGGCGGTGGATCCTTGGCGCGATGCCTTGGCGATGAAGCCGGACAGTTCGCGCTCGTCCTGAGGACGTCGGCCATGCTCTTCCGTGAACATTTCGGTGCCGATCTCGGTACGGATGCGGGCGCGCTCCTGTGGCCGGATCTGCGAGTTCCAGCGCTGCCCGTTCTCGACGTTGTACTTCGAGAACGCGTCGGCGACGCGCACGTTGAAGGCTGATGAGTTGGGCGTGCTGGGGAACTCGCGGCCGAGCGCGACCGCCTTACGGATCTCCAATGCGCTCGCACCTGATGCGGCGAGCTGGGTCTCGATCGCGGTCGCGTTCGGGTGGTGGCCGAGGCCGAACAGGGCTTGCATCTGCGGTGCCTCCACCGCTTCGCCAATCTGGAGTCCCAGGCTGGCCAAGCCGGACCCCATCCACCGCCCCGGCGACTCGCCCTTCTCGTCGTAGTAGTCCGCGAGGCTGCGGTGGCCCTTCTCAGTGGCGTCGTGCGCTGCGACCTGCCGGGTGAGATAGCTGTATCCGTCACCCGCGGTCAGCTTCCGCAGACTCATCACCCCCTCACAACCGCGCGTTTCCCGGGTGAGGGGACACCCGCCCGATCACGGAGTGCAGTGGGTGTGTGGCAGTTGGTTTTGCTCGGAGGAGTGAGGGAAACGAGGTCGCGCGAGTCGGGTAGGCCTGTCCACTCGCGCGGCTCTCGCGCGCTTGGAGTTCGCAGGCGGAGCTGCGAGAGCGAGGCGCGAATGGGAATCGAGACGAGCAAGGCGCTGCGGGCAAGGCGACGCGAGTCGAATTTCCGGATCGCGCGTCTCATCGCGCAGTCGCCGGCGAACGCAGCGCGACAGGCGCACATCGATGACGCCGTACGCCTGGCGAAGCGTCGCGTCGCGTCGCTCGGTATCGCCCAGCAGACGCTGACCGCCGCCGAGGCCGAGATCGGCCGCGCCCTGCGTCGCCTCACCGCACTCGGGCTGAACCGCAACGAGGCCTACGCGCTCGCGGGGCTCAGCCGCGCGCTTGGACGCCGCTACTTCGACTTGTCATCCCCGACCGAAAGGAACCCCTGATGTTGCTCGCCCATGCACTGACCCTCGCCGAGGCTCGGTCGTACGTCGCCGCCCTCGCCGACAACGCCCACACCTTCGACGCCTCGGTGGGGTACGAGCACGTCCTCCTCGAACTCGACACCATCCACGGCGGCGAGGTTCCGCCCACGTTCGAGATCCTCACCGATCGCAGCGATGTGCTCTACACGGTCGCCGAGGCCGCCATCGAGGAACTGGTCGACCACGGAGTCGACGGTCTCCGGGTCGAACTCATCCTCGCCAGGCTCCAAGACGCCCGCTCCCTGGATCGGTCATGACGTACGGCGAGAACGGTGGTCAGTTGCGCGCCGCGCTCACGCCCTTGCTGCGCCAGCACCGCATCCAGCATCGACTCGGCGGCCAGGGCATGCAGTCGGTCCCGGAGTCGACGACGCCGGAACAGCGCGAGGAGCTCGGGCAGTTGATCCAGCGATACCGGCACGCCGCGATGGGGTGGTGCTTGCACGCGGTCGAGGCAACCACTCGGGGGGTTGCCCAGGCCGGAACCACCGAGCGGCCCCGCGGACCTGCCGAGGACCTGCGCTACCGGCTCAAGCGGAGCATCAACTTCGCCAACTCTGGGCTGCCGACGATGGAGGAACTGACGACGGGTCAAGAGTTCCCGATGGTCGAAGGCTGGCGTCAAGTCGCACGAGCGGCGGCGCTGGGGGAGCACGACTTCCCGGGACTGATGGACCAGGGGCGGATGTCGTCGGCTCAGTCCAAGACAGTCCTGCAGGATGCGGCGTACGTGACCCAGGCGCTTGTAGTGCTCGACACGCGCTACAAGAACATCCCCGACTGGATCCCGATTCGCGAGCGCGGCTGGCTCGACCGCGCTGCGCACGCTTGTGCGGCGGCGCCGGGGTACGACGAGCCGGACTACTCGGTCGATCTCCAGGGCTGGCGACCGCCGTCGGCGACGATCGACGGGCCGCCGATGCCGGGCATCGGCGGCGTCCTTCAGGCCGAGCACAACATGCTCGTCCACCTGAGTGACTTCCCGAACGCCCTCAACCTCCGCCATGTGATGGACGCGCAGCGGATCCTCTCTCACGAGGGTGCTCGTCTTGCTGCAAACGTCGCGCCGGATCTGGTCGACCGTTGGCAGGAGCGAGAGCAGATCTACGCGCAACTCACCCGCGAGACTCGAAACGTGAAGGGGCTGATCGGGAGCGGGGGAGTAGCTGTTGCCGAGGCGGCCAACACTGTCACGCGGGTACGGCGGATCCATGCCGACGAGATCACGCCAGCAGCTCCGCTTCGCGATCTCGCCAAGCTGTTCACTCGCACCGATGCCCGCATCGCGGCGATCATCGAGCAGGGCGTTGAGGATGGGGCCTACCTCGTCGGCGTGAAGCTGCCTCGGATCGTGGATCAGACCACCAACCTCATTCACCCCGTGCGCGAGCGATACGTCCCGATCACGCAGTCAGTTCAGAGCGATCTCATCGTGATCGCTCGCGCCGACCTGCGGCCCCCGGCTGTCGCTCCGAGAGTTCCCGCTGATGCCCAGCGGAGTCGTGAGGCGCTTCGGGAGTCGCTCGAGCATCGGCCCACGCGGCGAGGTGGACCAGTCCGCTAGTGGCATAGGTCGTCGTCGACCACTTCGCCGGACCGCCCGCGAGCCCCTGCCGGCCTACGGCAGACTGACGCTGACCGCCTTGTCGTCTGTCGTGCGGGAATTTGTGA
>JBDSPC010000452.1:0-11835 GCA_039914485.1 Nocardioides sp. | reverse complement strand
CGTCGAGGGCGCCAAGGGCGAGTGCAACCTCGGCCAGCACGAGATCGGTTTCCTGTACGACGACGTGCTGGTCACCGCCGACAACCACGCCGTCTACAAGACCGTGGCCAAGGAGATCGCCTCGCACCACGGCAAGTCGCTCACCTTCATGGCGAAGTTCAACGAGCGCGAGGGCAGCTCCTGCCACATCCACCTGTCACTGCGCGGCCAGGACGGGAAGATCGTCTTCTGGGAGGACGACAAGCGGTCGGTGCTCTACGACCAGTTCGTCGCGGGCGTGCTCGCCACGATGACCGACTTCACGTTGCTCTACGCGCCCAACGTCAACTCCTACAAGAGGTTCGCCGACGGCTCGTTCGCACCGACGGCGATCGCGTGGGGTGAGGACAACCGCACCTGCGCCGTACGACTCGTCGGGAAGGGTGCCGGGGCGCGCATGGAGAACCGGGTGCCCGGTGGTGACGTGAACCCCTACCTCGCGATCGCGGCGATGATGGCCGGCGGACTGCACGGCATCGAGCAGGGACTCGAGCTCGAGCCCGCCCTGGTCGGCAACGCCTACACGTCCGGGCGACAGCGGGTGCCCGGCACGCTGCGGGAGGCGCGCGATGCGTTCCACGGGTCCGCCATCGCGCGCGCGGCGTTCGGCGACGAGGTGGTCGACCACTACACGAACATGGCCGACGTGGAGCTGGCCGCGTTCAACGCTGCGGTGACCGACTGGGAGCTCCGTCGCAGCTTCGAACGGATGTGAGAAGCCATGGGTACAGCGAGAGAATGTGACATGACCACCTTCACCGTGATCAACCCCTCGACCGGCGACGCGGTCACCGACATCGCCCTCGCCTCGCTCGAGGAGACCGACGCCCTCATCGAGCGCGCGCACGACGCGTTCCCCGCCTGGCGCGACGTGGCGCCGGGCGAGCGGGCGCGGCTGCTCAGGTCGTTCGCCGCCGTGGTCGACGCGCACCTCGAGGAGCTCGCCCAGCTGGAGGTCCTCAACGCGGGGCACACGATCGGCAACGCCCGCTGGGAGGCGGGCAACGTCCGCGACTGCCTGAACTACTACTCGGCCGCGCCGGAGCGCCTCTTCGGCAAGCAGATCCCGGTGGCCGGCGGCATCGACGTCACCATCCACGAGCCGCTCGGCGTCGTCGGCATCATCGTGCCGTGGAACTTCCCGATGCCGATCGCCGGCTGGGGCTTCGCGCCGGCCCTCGCCGCCGGGAACACGGTGGTGCTCAAGCCCGCCGAGCTCACCCCCATGACCGCGATCCGACTCGGCGAGCTCGCCCTCGAGGCGGGCCTCCCCGAAGGCGTCCTGACGGTGATCCCCGGCAAGGGGTCGATCGTCGGCGAACGCTTCGTCACGCACCCGCTCGTGCGCAAGGTCTGCTTCACCGGGTCCACCGAGGTCGGCAAGCAGATCATGCGCGGCTGCGCCGACCAGGTGAAGCGGGTGACCCTCGAGCTCGGCGGCAAGAGCGCCAACATCGTCTTTGCCGACGCCGACATCGCGAAGGCGGCGGCCGCTGCGCCCTACGCCGTCTTCGACAACGCGGGCCAGGACTGCTGCGCGCGCTCGCGGATCCTGGTGCAGCGATCGGCGTACGGCGAGTTCATGGACCGCCTCGAGACGGCGGTCTCGGACATGTTGGTGATGGACCCGGCCGATCCGGCCAGCGAGATGGGGCCACTGGTCTCGGCGAAGCAGCTGGAGACGGTCACCGGCTACCTCGCCGACGTGACGCCTGCCTTCGCCGGGACGGTGCCCGACTCCGACGGGTTCTGGGTGCCGCCCACGGTCGTGCTCGCCGACGACCCGGCGATGCCGATCTGGCGCGAGGAGGTCTTCGGACCGGTCGTCGCGGTGATGGCGTTCGACGACGAGGAGGACGCGATCCGGCTCGCGAACGACACCGAGTACGGTCTCTCCGGTTCGATCTACACCCGCGACATCGGGCGCGCGCTGCGCGTCGCGCGCGCGGTGGAGGCGGGCAACCTCAGCGTGAACTCGCACTCGTCGGTGAGGTACTGGACGCCGTTCGGCGGCTACAAGCAGTCCGGCCTCGGCCGGGAGCTCGGACCGGACGCGCCCAACGCGTTCACCGAGGAGAAGAACATCTTCATCGCCCAGGACTGATCTCCCGGAGGTTGAGGAGGCCCGCCAGGGCCGTCACGAAACCGTAGAACGTAGAAAGGATTCACCATGGCCGGACGCCTCGAGGGCAAGGTCGCTGTCATCACCGGGGGTTGCTCCGGGATCGGCCTCGCCACTGTTCGCCGCTTCCTCGACGAGGGAGCCAAGGTGGTCATCGGCGACGTCGACGACACCCGCGGTGCTGCCCTGACCGAGGAGCTCGGCATCACCTACGTCCACGTCGACGTCACCAGCAAGGACGAGGTCGACGCGCTCTTCAAGACCGCCAAGGACACCTACGGCTCGGTCGACATCGCCTTCAACAACGCCGGCATCTCCCCGCCCGAGGACGACTCGATCCTCACCACCGACCTCGAGGCCTGGCGCAAGGTGCAGGACGTCAACCTCACCAGCGTCTACCTCTGCTGCAAGGCCGCGCTGCCCTACATGCTCGAGCAGGGCAAGGGCTCGATCATCAACACCGCCTCCTTCGTGGCCGTGATGGGTGCGGCGACGTCGCAGATCTCCTACTCCGCCTCCAAGGGTGGCGTGCTGTCGATGAGCCGTGAGCTCGGCGTGCAGTTCGCCCGCGAGGGCGTCCGCGTCAACGCGCTCTGCCCGGGACCGGTGAACACGCCCCTGCTGCAGGAGCTCTTCGCCACCGACGCGGAGCGGGCCGCGCGTCGGCTCGTGCACGTCCCGATGGGCCGGTTCGGCGAGCCGGAGGAGATGGCCAACGCCGTGCTCTTCCTCGCCTCCGACGAATCCTCCTTCATGACCGCCTCGACGTTCCTCGTCGACGGCGGCATCTCGGGCGCCTACGTCACTCCGCAATGAGCCTCCCGGTCATCGGCCTCAGCACCTACCGCGAGCAGGCTCGCTGGGGTGTCTGGGACCAGTCCGCCGACCTGCTGCCGACCGTCTATGCCCGCTCGATCGAGGCGGCCGGCGGCGTCCCGGTCCTGTTGCCACCGACCGCTCCCTACGCTTCCTCCGCTGCCGCCGTCGTGGCTCGCATCGACGGCCTCGTGATCAGCGGCGGGGCCGACGTCTCTCCCAGTCTGTACGGCGAACGCCCGCACGATCGTACGACCAGCTGGCGTGACGATCGCGACTCCTGGGAGCTGGCGCTGCTCGCCGCCGCCGACGAGGTCGGCCTGCCCGTGCTCGGGGTCTGCCGCGGCATGCAGGTGATGGCCGTCCATGCCGGCGGCGAGCTCGATCAGCACGTCCCCGACGTGGTGGGCCACGAGGGGCACAACCCGGGAGCCGATCTGTTCGGCGAGACCTCGGTGTCGGTAGACCCCGAGAGCCGGCTCGGGTCGCTGGTCGACGCCTCGCTGACCGTGCACTGCCACCACCACCAGTCCGTGCGTTCCCACCCCGGCTTCACCGCTGCCGCGTGGTCCGACGACGGCCTGCTGGAGGCGATGGAGGCCACCGGCGAACGGCTGTGCGTCGCCGTACAGTGGCATCCCGAAGTGGCCGCCGACGCGGGCCTGTTCAAGGCACTGGTCGAGGCCGCGTCGTCGCGTTGAGTCAGCGGCGGGTCAGCGAGCGCAGCATGAAGGCGAGCGCCATCATCGCCCCACCGGCCAGCCCGAACCACAGCAGCAGTGCGCGCGACGTGCCGAAGAGGTCGATCCGGGTCGGCGGGGGCGGCGGCATCGTGTCGCGCCGGTCCTGCTGGAGCGAGCGCTCGATCTTCCCGCTCCGCCCGGGCGCGAGCGATCGCGTGAGTGCGTCGTGGGCCTGGACGATGCCCGCTCCGGTCCAGGGATTCGGTGCGAGCTCGGACCCCTCGGTGGTCGCCAGCAGCCGGGCGATGGTCTGCTTCGCGGTGTCGTCGGGGTAGCGCGCACGGAGCAGGGCCGCGATACCGCTCACCTCGGCGGCCGCCCACGATGTCGCGACCTGCAGCACCTCGCACCGCTGGCCGTTCGCGTTGACCGAGATCGCGCCCAGCGTGGGCGCTGCGAGGTCCGTGTCCGCGTTGGGCACCACGGACCCGACGGCCGTGCCGCCCGGCGGCGGTGCCGCACTCACGGCGAGGACCCCCGGGTAGTCGGCGGGGTAGACGGGCGCGTCGTTGTCGTCGGTGCCCTTGAAGGTCTCCGAGTCCGCCTCGTCGGCCGCGTTGCCCGCCGAGGCAACCACGACGACGTCGCGCTTGAGCAGGTCCTTGATCGCCGCCCGCAGGTTGGGGTCGTCGATCCCGACCGACAGCGCGATGTTGACGACCTTGAATCCGGTGCTCGGATACAGGTTGATCGCCTGCCGGATGCCGTCCGCGATCCCCTGCGACGTGACGGTCTTCTCGCCCTGGGACACGTCCGCCTCGGAGGAGTCGAAGACCCGGATGTCGACCAGCTGAGCACCGGGTGCCACGCCGTCGCGTCCCGCGATCAGGCCGCCGACGAGCGTGCCGTGGCCGGACAGGTAGGGGCCCTGCACCTCGGGCAGGGCGACGGCCGGACCCACCTTCATCCCGAGGTCGGGCCGGATGCCGCTGTCGATGACGGCGACCTTCACGCCGCTGCCGTCGGTGATCTCCTGCGCCTCGGGCACGTGCATGCGCTCGAGCGGGGGGTTGATCTTGACCTTGCTGCCGGCCAGCGCCTCCGTCTCCGGCAGCACGGTCTCCTGGCACTCGACCGGCTCTGCGGCGTACGCCGCAGGCGACCCGACGACAACGCCTGCACCGACGAGCGGCAGCACCGAGCCGGCCAGCAGCGCAGTCGCGAGGCGTTTCCTCATGAGTCCTCGGCCGCGTCGTCCGCCGGCGGAGCGTCCTCGGGCACCCGTCGCGCCAGGTTGACCGAGAGCTCGACCTTGTCCTCGAAGAAGTCCATCCAGGCGCTCGGCACGACCGGCGCGTCGGTGCTGCCGTAGCCGATGAAGCCGGACACCTCAGGGCCGATGAGCTCGTACTTGTAGCCGGCGGAGTCGATGACGTAGGGCGTGCCATCGGTGGCCGAGTCGAGTGAGCCTGACTCGACATAGGCACCGCCCGCGGGCTGGACCTCGACGTCCTTGCGCCCCGGCGAGAGCCCCTCCGAGGAGGCGTCGCCGGTCGGGTCGTCGGCGAGCGTGACGCGCGCGCCACCGTCGGCGTCGGGGTGGAGCACGGCGCACATCTCCGGCGCGGGATCCGCCGTCGGCAACGTCTCCGGCCACGCGGCGGGATAGGCCGCGGACTGGAACTGGGCGTTGACGTCGGCCTCGGTGGCCTGGGGGGCGGAACCGACGGCGCCGTACACAGTGAAGGCGAACTCGGTGAGCTGTTGCGGGCCGTCGTCGCCGAGGAGGTAGCGACCGCCGTTGGGCGTGGTGATCATGTCGCCGATTTGATAGCGCGACAGGTCGGTGTCGACCGTCGAGCCGTAGTCGGCCGGCTGGCCGACGTTGGCCATGCCGAACGCATCGAGGGTCAGGTCAGCACCCGGCCGGAACAGGTTCAGCCAGTCGGTGCTCACCTTGGGCGCCTGGTCGATCGCCCCGAAGCCGAGCCGCTCGGCGATGGTGCCGGCCTCGGTGGGATTGGCGGGCAGCTCGTAGCGGTAGGCGCGACCGTCGGGTCCTTCGGTGTCCGTGGCGATCAACGACAGGGCGCCGCCGCTGCTCACCAGGAACGCGGAGTCGGTCAGCTCGTTGACGGCGGGCGTGCGGTCGACCGCGACCTGGATCCCGGTGTCCGGCGCCGTACACGCCGTCCATCCGTCCTGGATGAGGCCTTCGGGATCGGGCAGGCCGGCAGGCGCGTCGTCGATGCCGAGGTCCTCGCCGAGGGTGACCTCGCGGATGTACTTGTCGCGCACCTGGAAGGGCGTGAGGTCGGACTGGCCGAGCAGCAACTGTGCGGAGATGTAGTTGGGCACGCGCCGGATCACCGGGTCGTCGCCGCCCTCGAGGACGACGTACTGCTCACCCGTGTCCTTGCTGGTGACGAAGCTGCCGGCCTCGAGCCACTGCGAGTTGGGGCGACCGATCAGGAAGCCGGCGATGGCAGCGCCCGCGAGCAGCAGCAGCGAGATCGCCACGCCGCCGATCAGCACCCGACCGGGGCGCACCGGTTCGACCTCGCGACCACCGGGGGCACCGCTGATGAAGGCGGTGACGAGGCGGCGCTTGCTGAAGGAGTGGGCCTCGACGAGGTCCTTCTTGGTGGCCACAGTGTCAGCCCCGGATCGCGTCGAAGAAGCCGGCCGCCACGACCATCAGCGGCAGCAGCGAGATCAACGTCGCGGTCTCGACGGTGTCGCCGATCCGCCCCCGGCGCACGGACGGCGACGCCGGCACGAGGGTCGACACGAGGAGTACGGCGCCGACGACCGCGAGCGCGATGGCGGCGCCCGCCCGCCAACCGTCGTGGATCAGCAGCATCGACAGGGCCACCGAGACGAGGCCGAGGATGCCGGAGAGGAGGCCGGCCATCACCTCGGAACCCGCGCGGTACTGCCGGGTGCGGAACATGACGGCCAAGCAGCACACGGCCGCCAGGATGGTGCCGTAGACACCGCGGCTCACCGCCAGCGGAGCCAGCAGGACGAGCAGGGTGCCGACGGTGGCCGACACGGCCAGCAGGATCTCGTGCGCGACCCGAGCGTCCGCGCCCACCTGGGCGGGGTCGATCGCGTCGGGGTCGGCGGTGATGTCGTGCAGGGAGTAGATCTGGTCGACCTTGGTGCCGGTGACGCCCAGCGCCAGCCACGGGAAGATGCTGCCCGCCAGCACGACGAGGGTCATCAGCACCGTGAACACGACGCTCGGATCGAACTCGGCGACCTGCATCAGCAGCCCGCTCGCGGCCAGGATGGCACCGACCACGATGGCCGGGATGACCAGCGAGCGGCCGTCCCTGAGGCCGACCACGGCGACCACACCAACCAGCAGCATCGCGGCGCCCGCGGTGGAGACCGGTGCCCCGAAGAACTCTGCCGGCAACGGCCATCCCCACGAGCCCAGCTCGCCGGGTGCCAGGAGCAGTCCGGCGACGCCGGCGTAGAGGACGGCGATCAGCGCGACGGCGACGCCCGCGTCGGGCTCGTCCTGACCGCGCGCCAGCACGATCCCACCGACGACCAGCAGTCCCGCGGCGGTCGCGGCGGCCAGTCCGCCCATCACGCTCTCGCCCTGCAGGAGCAGCGCGAGCGCGCCGAGCCCGAGGAGCAGGCCGCCGGCCCCGAGGGCGGTACGTCGACCCGCCGACGCTTCCCACGGCTTGAGCTCGTGCTCCACGACATCGGCCATGGCCTCGACGATGTCGTCGTAGACCCGCGGGGACTCGTCGTCGATGCCGGCCGTGACCGTGAGGAGGCCGCCGTCCTCGATGCCCTGGATCAGCAGGCCGGCGTCGTTGGCGAGCCGGCGTCCGTCCTGCGCGACGAGGCGGTATCCGCCGTACACGGTGCTGGCGTCGAGGATGCCGACGCTGCGCGCCAGCTCGGGGACGAGCTCGGCCACCGGCACGGCGCCGGGCAGGACCAGGTCCACGCGTCGGGAGCCCGAGGCGACGGTCACCCGGACGAGTCCGGATCCGACGGGCGTCGTCTGGCTCATGCTGTGGTCCCCCGTGTGGTTCGTGGATCGGCGGTGACTGCTCCCGGCCTCCGAGTGGCCGGCTCACCGATCGGTTGCAGATTATATGGACGGGTGCGCGGCGACTGCATGCCCGTCATCGACCGGGCATGACCAAAGCCGGCCGCCCCCGAGAGGGCGACCGGCTTGAAGTCAGCTGATCGTGGTGCGGATCAGAAACGACCGGCGCCGCGCGAGTCGGCGGCCTTGTACTCCTGGTTGGACGTCTCCACGTTGCGGCTGGCCTGCTCGAGCAAGGTGATCATGTCGGCGATCGCCTTGTCCCAGGTCGCCTTCGCCTCGCGATAGGCCTCCTTGGCCGCACCGGTCCAGTCGCTGGCGAGCGGCTTCAGCTCGTCCTCGAGGTTGTCCAGTCGGGACTGGATGTCCTTGGCCGCGGCCATGACATCAGCCGAGCCCTGGTCCAGCTTGCCGTGCTCTACCTTGATTCCGTCGAACGACATCTCTATCTCCTTCTAGGTCTGGGTGGTCGCGGCGATCAGCCGAGGCGGTTCTGCAGGTTGAGGTGAGCGTCCGACTGACCCTGGTCGGTCGAGACGTTGTCCTTCTCGGTCTCCTGCATGGAGGTGGCCAGCTGGTCGAGGGCGCGGAGGATCGTTTCCTGCTTCTCCTGCCAGGCGACCATGAGGTTGCCGAACGACGAGGCACCCTGTCCGCCCCATCCGCCCATCATGTCGTTGACGCGGTCGCCCAGCGTGCTGCACTTGCCCTTGACGTCGCCGCGGGCCGTGTTGACGTACTCGGCTCCCTTGGAGAGCGCCTTCTCTGTCTGGCTGAGGTTGCTCATCTCAATCCTTCCCCCTCGGCGGGAATGTCCCGCCAGAGTTCACTGTGTGGGTGGTGCTCTGAATGTCACGCTCGGGGAGACGTCCCGACCCCCCGCGCTGACATCGATGTACCCGAGCGATTCGGGGCTAAACATCAGGAAGTCATTTCCCACAGGGCACGGAAGAGACCGGACGCAACGACGGTCGACGCGAACGCCAGGGCACCGGTCAGGGACTCGGCGACCTCGGCCTTGCGCGACCACCACACCGAGCGCCAGCCACGACCGGTCGCGACCGCGGCCGCCAGGCTGATGGCACCGAGCAGCGAGACGACGACCAGGCCCCAGGTCGTCCACGTGGAGGTGAGGTCGCTGATCTCGAAGGCGATCAGCCACAACCAGCATGCGAGTCCCGCGGCCCGCAGCAACCGGCGAGCTGCCGTGTGGCGGTACTGCCGGGCCGCCAGCAGGATGGCCGCGCCTGCGAAGAACGTCAGGCAGCGCGCGCCGATCCGGTCCAGGTCGATGTTCGCGGTGCCGAGCAGCAGGGGTGCCGCGATCAGGGTGATGAGCAGGATCGCCGCGCACGACGCGGTCACCGTCCTGGTGGCGTCCTCGACCAGTCGACGCATCGCCGGCTCCGGGATCACGAGCCGCCCGCGGCGACTGCTCGTCTTGTCGCGCGCCGACCACGCGGTCACGGCCAACCGGTCCAGGTCGAGGAGGGCTTCGTCGGGTACGTCGATGGCGAGCGACGGCGCGAACCGCGCACCCAGCATGGCCAGCACGATCAGCACGGCCCACGAGACACGGTCGTTCCACTCCAGCAGCGACGGGATCGCGCAGACCCCG
Organism: Nocardioides sp.; assembly: GCA_039914485.1. Taxonomy (GTDB): domain Bacteria; phylum Actinomycetota; class Actinomycetes; order Propionibacteriales; family Nocardioidaceae; genus Nocardioides. The sequence continues at coordinate 2,479 of JBDSPC010000452.1, read as the reverse complement.
AAGACGAGGCAGCCGACGACGATCCACACGGTCAGGACCTGGTCCCGACCGTCGGCCATGGCGCGGGTGATGGCGGCGGTCAACGCCGCGGCCAGGGCGCCGACGGCGACGACCGCACCCATCAGGTGGTCGCCGGGCTCGAAGAAGGCGGCGTAGGCAGCGGCCCCCGCGAAGGCCGGGGCGGCGGCCGTGCGCTGCTGGGCGTGGCGCCCCCAGGGGAGTGCACCCGTGAGTGCGCACACCATCAGGACTCCCACGGTGACGGTGCGCAGCCAGTCGTTGCCCGACAGTGCGGCGTACCACGCGGACAGGCCGGCGGCTGCTGCCGCCAGGCCCATCACGACCGCGGCGACCTGCGGCGTCTCGGGGATGTCGCGCGCACCCATGCCCTGGTGCTCGCTGGGCTTGGCCCGACGGACGCCGGTGGCGGCGATCAGCACGGCGCCCGACTCGACGCCCATCTCGGCGAGCGCGCGGTCGGCGCGGAGGTGTTCGCCGAGGGCGGTCTGGAGGAGGGGGATGCCGGTCATGCCGGCCTGGTCGGCGTAGGCCCGACCGACGTCGACGGGGGTCGCTCCGACGGGCACGACCATGTCGAGCACGCCCACCGGCCCGTGCACGCTGATGGCGATCGTGGCGGCAGAGCCGGACGACGGCATCAGTGGTGACACCGCTTCGGACACATCTCCCCCTAGAGCCAGCGCATCATCGGCTTCCGAGTCAGGCCGACGGTGTGCAGGGTAGTAGGTCGCCGGACGCCCACCTATCATCGTGGCGAATGTCCGGGCATCGGTAGGGGGAACAGGCGTGAGTACTGCACTGCGAGGCGGGCAACGGCTCGACGAGCCGGAGATGCCGGGCGGGCAGATCGTCCTGCAGCCGCCACCGGAGCTCCAGGAGAACGAGGGCGCCAGCGGCGTCCTGATGAACGCGATCCCGATGCTGGGCAGCCTCGGCTCCATCGTCCTCGTCGCGACCATGGGTGGCGGCGGCAACCGCACCCGCAGCTTCCTGGCGGCCGGCATGTTCCTCTTCGCCACGCTCGGCTTCATCATCGTGCAGATCGATCGGCAGCGTAAGCAGCGCGCGCAGCAGGTCACCGGCTCGCGCACCGAATACCTCCGCTACCTCGCGAACATCCGCAAGGTCGCCCGCAATGCCGCCGACCAGCAGCGCCGGGCGCTGATGTGGCACCACCCCGAGCCAACGGCTCTCCCCTCGCTCGCCGAGGAACGCACCCGGCTGTGGGAGCACGGTCCGGGCGACGCCAACTTCATGCACGTGCGCTACGGCCTCTGTGCGCAGCCGCTGTCGCTGGAGCTGATCCCGCCGGAGAGCGCCCCTGTCGACCAGGTCGATCCGGCGGCCGCGTCCGCGCTGCACCGGCTCCTCGTCGTACACCGCCTGCAACCCAACCTGCCTGCGTCGATCGACCTGCGCGCCTTCGACCGGATCGAGCTGTGTGGTCCCGAGGAGGACGCCCGCTCGGCGGCCCGCGCGATGATCTGCTCGGCCACGGCCTTCCACAACCCCGACCAGCTCGTCGTCGCGGTGCTCAGCTCCGAGGCCAACCTGACCCACTGGGACTGGGTGAAGTGGCTGCCGCACGCGCAGAGCGGCCGCGAGATGGACGCCGTGGGTCCGCGACGACTCGTCGCCACCTCGATCGACGACCTCGGGCTGCTGCTGCCGCCCGACCTCAGCGACCGCCCACGGTTCGGCGCCGACGAGCGCCACCCCACGCCGCACATCCTGCTCGTGATCGACGGCGGCCACCTGCCGCCCGGCAACCACGTCGTGCCGCCCGACGGCCTGCACGGCGTCACTGTGCTGGACATGCCGGCCCGCTGGGACGAGCTCGAGGACTCGACGCGGCTGCGCCTGCAGTTCGCCGGCGGGAAGCCCGAGCTCGACAAGCTGCCCGTGCTGGGTGTTCGCGTGCGCGAGGAGCCGGTCAAGGCGCTCATCGACCAGTGCGATCTCGCCACCGCCGAGGCCTTCGCCCGACGCATCGCACCGCTCAAGACCATCAGCGCCGACGCCAACTCCGGCGCGGCCGTCGACATCACGTCGGCCAACCCGGACCACATGGAGCTGCTCGGCCTCGGCGACATCCACACCTTCGACCCGGCCAGCTCGTGGCGCCCGCGCCCGGCGCGCGACCGGCTGCGGGTGCCGATCGGCATCGGCGACTCGGGTGGCCTGATCCACCTCGACATCAAGGAGTCCGCCCAGCAGGGCATGGGCCCGCACGGGCTGTGCATCGGCGCCACCGGTTCCGGGAAGTCGGAGTTCCTGCGGACGCTGGTGCTCGGGCTCGTGATGACCCACTCCCCCGAGCACCTCAACCTGGTGCTCGTCGACTTCAAGGGTGGTGCGACGTTCGCGGGCATGTCCGAGATGCCGCACGTCTCCGCGGTCATCACCAACCTCGCCAACGAGCTCACCCTCGTCGACCGCATGCAGGACGCCCTGTCCG
>JBDSPC010000344.1:0-3097 GCA_039914485.1 Nocardioides sp. | reverse complement strand
GGCGGTCGCCGCGACGATGTTCTGCCTGCCGACGCGTCGAGCTCACGCCGAACGCGCGGCCTCCACGGCGGCGGTCCAGATCGTGAGCGCGTCCTCGACCTGCTCCTGGGTGACGACGAGCGCCGGGATCATCCGGACGACGTTGCCGAAGGGCCCGCAGGTCAGCAGCAGCAGGCCGAGCTCGGCCGCCTTCTGCTGGGCGCGCTGGGCCGTGGCCGGGTCGGGCTGCCCGTCGGCCGTGACGAACTCGCTGCCGAGCATCAGTCCCAGCCCGCGGACGTCACCGATGCCCGACGTGTTGGCGGCCACTTTCTCCAGGCCGCCGGCCAGGACCGCGCCCACGACGCGAGCGTTCTCGACCAGCCCTTCGTCACGGATGACGTCGAGGGTCGCGATGGCTGCGGCGCACGCCACCGCGTTGCCTCCGTAGGTGCCGCCCTGAGAGCCCGGCCAGGCCTTGGCCATCAGGTCGGCCGGGGCCGCGATGGCGGAGAGCGGGAAGCCACTGGCAAGGCCCTTGGCGGTGATCAGGATGTCGGGCTGCACCCCGAAGTGGTCGTGCCCCCAGAAGCGGCCGGTGCGTCCCCAGCCGGTCTGCACCTCGTCCACCACGAGCAGGATCCCGTGACGGTCCGCGCGCTCACGGAGGCCCTCCATGAAGGCGGTGTTGGCGGGGACGTATCCACCCTCGCCGAGCACCGGCTCGACAATGAAGGCGGCCGTCTCCGCCGGCGCGGTCACCGTGGCGAGCAGGTAGTCCAGCTCACGCAGCGCAAAGTCGGTGGCGGTCTGCTCGTCCCAGCCGTAGCGGTAGGCCGTGGGGAACGGCGACACGGCGACGCCGCCCATGATCGGCGAGAACCCGGCCCGGAACTTGGTGCCCGACGTCGTCATCGAGGCCGCGCCGACAGTGCGTCCGTGGAACGAGCCGTGGAACACCACGATGTTGGGCCGTCCGGTGGCGTGCCGCGCCAGGCGCAGGGCGGCCTCGACGGCTTCACTGCCGGAGTTGCTGAAGAACGCCGAGTCCAGCCGCTCGGGGAGCACCTCGCCGAGGCGCTCGGTGAGCATCAGCAGCGGTCGGTGCATCACCGTCGTGTACTGCGCGTGGATCAGCGTGGCCACCTGCTCCTGGGCGGCAGCCACCACCCGCGGGTGACAGTGCCCCGTGCTGGTCACGCCGATGCCCGCGGTGAAGTCGAGGTAGCGCCGATCGTCCTCGTCGTAGAGGTAGACGCCCTCGCCGCGGGCTGCCACGACGGGCGTTGCCTGCTTGAGAAGCGGAGAAAGGTTGGCCATCGGGAACTCTCCTTGGTAGACTGTCAACAACAGACACACACCATACAACTGTTATCGCCCCGGAGGCCACAACATGCTTGATGAATTCGCGCGTGAAGATAAGGTCGTCAGCTCGGTTCCGAGCGGGCTGTTCATCGGCGGGGCCTGGCGCCCGGCCGAGACCGGGGCGACCTTCCCCGTCGAGGACCCCTCCACCGGCCGCGTCCTCGCGCAGGTGGCCGACGCCACCCCCGCCGACGGCATGCAGGCTCTGGAGGCCGCCGCCAAGGCCCAGGCCTCGTGGGCCGCTGTGCCTCCGCGCGAGCGCAGCGACATCCTGCGCCGGGCCTACGACCTGCTCCTCGAGCGCAAGGAGGACCTGGCGCTGCTGATGACACTCGAGATGGGCAAGCCGCTGTCGGAGGCCCGGGGCGAGATCGTCTACGCCGCCGAGTTCTTCCGCTGGTTCTCCGAGGAGGCCGTGCGCATCGACGGTGGCTTCCAGGTCGCTCCCAACGGCGAGGGCCGACTGTTGGTCATGCGCGAGCCCGTGGGGCCGTGCCTCCTCATCACGCCGTGGAACTTCCCGATGGCGATGGGCACCCGCAAGATCGGACCGGCCGTCGCGGCCGGTTGCACGATGGTGGTCAAGCCCGCCGAGCAGACGCCGCTGTCGCTCCTGGCGCTGGCGGGGATCATGCAGGAGGCGGGACTCCCCGACGGAGTGCTCAACGTGGTGACGACTTCGAACCCGTCGCCGGTGATCGAGCCGATGATCCGTGACGGCCGGGCCCGGAAGCTCTCCTTCACCGGGTCCACGGCCGTGGGGCGCAAGCTCCTCGAGCAGTGTGCCGACCAGGTGATGCGGACCTCGATGGAGCTCGGCGGCAATGCGCCGTTCCTGGTCTTCGAGGACGCCGACCTCGACGTCGCCATCGAGGGTGCGATGCAGGCCAAGATGCGCAACATCGGTGAGGCCTGCACGGCGGCCAACCGGTTCTACGTGCACTCCTCGGTGGCCGACGAGTTCTCCCGCCGGCTCGGTGAGCGCATGGCCGCACTGCCGATCGGCCGTGGAGTCGAGGACGGGGTCGTCGTCGGTCCGCTGATCGACTCCGTCGCCCGTGACAAGGTCGCCTCTCTCGTCGACGACGCGGTGCGCCGCGGCGCCGAGGTCGTCGTCGGCGGCGCGTCCCTCGACCGCGAGGGGTACTTCTACCCGCCCACCGTGCTGACCAACGTGCCGGAGGACGCCGTGATGCGGCACGAGGAGATCTTCGGACCCGTCGCCCCCATCGCGACCTTCGAGACCGAGGAGGAAGCGATCGCCGCCGCGAACGACACCGAGTTCGGCCTCGCCACCTATGTCTTCACCCGCGACCTGGATCGCGCCTTCCGGGTCTGTGAGCGACTCGAGACCGGGATGATCGGTCTCAACCAGGGCATCGTCTCCAACCCCGCGGCACCGTTCGGTGGCGTGAAGCACTCGGGGCTCGGCCGCGAGGGCGGCCGGGTGGGGATCGAAGAGTTCCTGGAGACCAAGTACGTCGCGATCGCCACGAGGGCCTGAGCGTCGTCATGGCCAACCCGACGAAGTCGCGCCACATCGCGCTCATCCCCGGCGACGGCATCGGTGTCGAGGTGGCAGCGTCGGCGCGAGCCGTGCTCGCCGCCCTGGACGCCCGATACGACCTGGGCATCAGGATCGACGAGTTCGACTGGTCCTGCGAGCGCTACTTGGAGACGGGCGCCCTCATGCCTCCCGACGGCCTGGACACGCTTCGCGCGTACGACGCAGTCCTCCTCGGCGCCGTGGGGT
>JBDSPC010000315.1:0-8699 GCA_039914485.1 Nocardioides sp. | reverse complement strand
CCGGAGCGCGGACCCGCATCAATGCAGGAGCGATAACGTGACCCCATGATCACCGCCATCGTCTTCGTGAAGGCCGACGTCGCCCGCATCCCTGAGGTCGCCGAGGCGATCGCCGCGCTCGACGGGGTGAGCGAGGTCTACTCGGTCACCGGGCAGATCGACCTGATCGCGATGATCAGGGTCAGCAAGCACGAGGACATTGCCGCCGTGGTTGCGGATTCTCTCAACAAGGTCGCGGGGGTCACGTCCACCGAGACGCACATTGCGTTCCGTACGTTCTCCAGGCACGACCTGGAGTCGGCGTTCTCACTCGGACTGGACTGACCTCACCCTGCTTGCTCGCGCGAGCAGGAGGTAGCCGGCGCCCATCAGCGCCGGTGCCGCTACTCCGAGCACGAGCGCCCATGGGCGCCCATCGTCGAAGGGTCCTCGGGCTTCTCGCAGTCCGAGACACAAGGCGCACATGAACTGGGTGCCCGCGAGCAGCACGACCAGCGGCACCTTCAAGGAGCGGCGGACCACAGCACCGCGGTCCAGTACCGCGCCGGCCAGCATGACGATCCCGACCAGCAACGGGAGTTCATAGCGGCCCTGCCAGGAGACGCCAAGCGTCTCGTAGGTCGTCACCGTTGCGACCGCGGGGACCAGCACGGCGATCGCGAGGGCGACCGAGCCTGCTGCTCGCTCTCGTCCGGTCGCGGCACGTCCTGCACGGAGAAGAACAAAGGCGAGCGGGGCCAACCACAGGGGGTAGATGACCAGCCACAGCAGACCGAAGCGGTTGGGCATCACCCCAACGGTCTGGCACACCCACAGGACGACGTGGGCGATCATCGGGATCGCCTTGGTCTCCGCCACGAGTGGTGCGTCTGCCACCGCAGCTGGGGTGAAGGCGTTGGGTTGAAAGGCGTAGTTCCAGGCGAGGGCGCAGGTCATGGCGATTGCCACTGCGGCAGTGCTGCCTAGCCAGGTGCGTGGCCGTTGCGTGAGCAGGTGCTTGAGACCGTTCCAGCCAGACAACACCAGGACGGTCAGCACGCTCGCGCCCACCCACACGATGCCGGTCGGGTGGGTGAGTATGAGTGTGCAGGCGCCGACGGCGCCAGCAATGGGCGCACTTGACGATGAACGATGGCGTGCAGCTGTGAGCAAGCCTGCCCACAGCAGGATCCCCGCTGCATACCCGATGCCGTTGGGTGCTGCCACGGTCGTGGCGAAGAAGACGGCGGGTGGTGTCGCGATCATCATGGCGAGGCTCGGCCAGGCAGTGGCCTGCCGGGAAACGACGAGCGACCAGGCCCAGGCCATGAGCAACGTGGACAGTAGTGCGCCGAGGGCGCGCACCGCCCACGCGCCAGCCTCACTGTTCTCGACTCGCATGGGCAAGCCCGCAATCAGGTAGTAGGCCGCGTTGTACCTGGCAGCCTGGCTGAGAATCTCGACTGTCCCGTCGGGGAGAGACCGCCTGGGCCGGCAGACGGTCGTGTCGAAGTCTTCGTGCAGGAGCTCGCAGGTCGGCTCTGCCGCCCGGGCAAGGGTCCCGTCGGCGATGACATATCGCTGGTCCTGATCGGGATCGCGTGCGGCGGGCTGCCAGTGTCCGAGGGCGACGTTGGAGGACCTCAACAGATGATCGATCTCGTCCGGACCCCGAAACATCGGCAAGGCCAACATCCACGCACTCTGGATCAGCAGCAGACCGGCGAACGCGAGAAGGAACACCGAGCGAGTAGTCGGGCGCGCCGGGTCAGCGGGTTCGAGTCTCACGGGCGAGAGGATCCCACGCTCCGAGGGTCGGCATTGCTGATCGGTGAGAAATGCCCGGTGGTGCTGATCATCGGGCGGGACCATGCGAGGGGCCGGGGGTGAGTCCCTGCTCGTCGAAGGGGACCAGAGAGAGACGGGACTCCTCGACAGCGTCGAACAAAGACAGGTGACGTGTGGCACCACCCACCGGGCAGATCCACTCGCCGGAGACGTCGATGAGCCGGATCCCGGGCGCCTCCAGCCAGCGGAGCACCTTCTCGGTCTCCTCTGCGGTGGCGGCGGGCACCGGTCCGGGCGCGATTGAGACTGTCTCGGCACTCGCCAGGAGCTGATGGACGAAGTGATGGGCGTCGGCGCCTGCAGGGATCACGCCGGCAGCGGCCAGACGTCCATGCCGGACGATGTGCACCGCCCACCGGGCGTCGTCCTCGCGCCGCGCCGCGACGATCTCGGGGCAACTCGTCAGGGCGGAGAGTCGCTGGGTGCGAGCCGCCGCGCGCACGAAGGTGGCCAGGCGGTCGCGGTGCACTCCGGCGTCCTCGAACCGGTCGAGGTCGGCCAGCGCCGTCATCCGCCGTTGGATCGCGTCGACGACGTCGTCGGGACGGTGGAGCAGGGTGTCGCGCAATTGACGGACCACTGCGGCGTACGTCGCGGGGTCGGCGCTGCCGTCACACGGCGTCAGGCACTTGCCCATCTCCGCCAGCACACACGGTGTGCGGGTCGGGCTCGCACCGATCCGGTCGGAGCACTGCCGGATCGGGAAGGTCTCGTGCAGAGCGGCCAGGCACTTCTCTGCCGTCTTCTTCGAGGAGAACGGGCCGAGATAGTCGGCGTCGTCGTCGAGCACGCGCCGGACCAGTGACAGCCGTGGCCAGGGCTCACGGGTCAGCTTGACGAAGTGCACCTTCTCCGGGAAGCGGGACCGGCGGTTGTACTTGGGCTTGTGCTCGGCGCTCAACCGCAGCTCACGGACCTCGGCCTCGAGCGGGGTGGAGCAGGTGATGGTGGTGACCGACTCGGCCAGGCCCACCATCTCGCCCATGCGTGACCTGGTCTCGGACGCAGTGAAGTAGGTGCGCACTCGGCTGCGCAGGTCCTTCGACGTCCCGACGTAGAGCACCCGTGAGCGGTCGTCGCGGAAGAGGTAGACGCCAGGGGCGTGGGGGAGGCCCTCCGCGAGGTGCCGCTTGCGGCGTTGCGCGGTGGACACCCGGGACGTGAAGGTCTGCAGCTCCTCGAGCGTGTGCACACCGACGCCGCCCAGCCTCTCCATCAGTCCGTGCAGCACGTCGACGGTTGCCCGGGCGTCGGACAGGGCCCGGTGGTTGGGCGTCGTGGTGGCATTGAACAGCTGGGCCAGGGACGAGAGCTTGCAGTTGGGGGCGTCGTCGCGGGTGATCACCCGGCGCGCCAGCTTGGCCGTGTCGAGCACCTCGAAACGTGGCCAGGTCAGATCCTGCGTGGCGGCGAAGTGACGCAGGAAGCCGACATCGAAGGGCGCGTTGTGGGCGACCAGCACCGTGCCGGCGGCGAACTCGAGGAACGCGGGGAGGGCGGACTCGATCGACGGTGCATCGCTGACCATCGAGTTGGTGATGCCGGTCAGCACCGCGATGAAGGGTGGAATCGCGGCGTGCGGATTGACCAGCGTCTGGAACTCGCCGAGCACCTCGCCACCTCGGACCTTGACCGCGCCGATCTCGGTGATCATCGAACCGGCTGCCGCCGAGCCACCGGTCGTCTCCAGGTCGACGACGCAGAAGGTGATGTCGCGCAGCGGCCGGCCCAGCTCGTCGAAGCTGCGCTGGACCTCCCATCGGGAGGTGGCGGCGGCCGCTGTGGTGCTCATGTCCACGACGCTAGATCCGACCACCGACATCGACGGGCAAGACGCGCCACTAAGGTTCGGGGCGTGACTTCACAGCTTCCCGACGCGACCCAACGCTGGCGCTGCGGCGGATGCGGCAACCTCACCCGCTTCGACGTGACCCGCACGCGGCAGACAACCGAGTTCTGGCACTTCGACCTGGCCGGCGAGCACACGGTCGAGTCGACCGACGTCAAGGGCGAGTTCGTGGCGTCGGTGTCCTGCCGCTGGTGTGGTCGCGACGACGCGATCGAGATCGTGGACCGCAACGAGGCGGCCCTGTCCGAAGATCCCACCAGCCAGTCGCCCTCCGACTAGAAGCGCCCCGTTCGCATGCTCCCGGGAACTGACGAACGCGATCACTCCTGGGGAGCGGTCGGTGTCAGCCTCGTCTCGTGCGGGCTGCTGATCGCCCTGTTGACGGTGATCGGCGCCGACCTGATGTGGCTGGTTGCGTCGGGCGACGACGTACGCCGGACGGGCGCGCTGCCCGACGGAGTGCCCTTCGCTGCGGCTCCCAGCGAGGGGTGGCCGCCGCTGCTGGTTGCGGCCGAGGTCGCACTGTCCCTGATCCACGAGCTGGGTCTGGCCGGAGTGCTGGTGTGGCACTTCCTGGCCGTGATCGGCACGCTGGTGATCGTCGCCCTCGACGCTCGACGCAGGGGTGCCACGGACCTTTCGTCGGCGCTCACGCTCGCCGTGCTGGTGTTGGGCGGAGCCGCGACCTTCGCCGTCGTGCGGCTTCAGACCTTCTCGCTGATCCCTTTCGTGTTGACGCTGCTGCTGGTCCGCGAGCAGCAGCACAGGCCGGGCCGTTTCATGTGGTTGGCGCCAGTGCTGGTCGCGATCTGGGGCAACCTGCACGGCTCTGTGCTCCTGGGCGTGTGCGTGATCGGCGCTCATTTGCTCTTCTCGCGGCTGCCCCGTCGACCGGTCGAGACGATCGCTCTGGGACTGGCCACGCTCGGCGCCCTGTTCCTCAATCCCGCGACGTGGCGCACGCCCCACTACTACCGCGGTGTGCTGGAGAACGAGGCGGCTGCCCGCGGTGAGGGGTTGTGGGCCGCACCGTCCCTGAGCAACCCGTTCGACCTGCTGATGATCGTCGCGGCTGTGGTCCTCGGTGGGCTCGCCGTGCGCCGCCGGCTGCCTCTGTGGGAGTACGTCGCGGTGGCCGGTCTGATGGTCGCCACGATCATCGCCGGGCGCAACGGGATCTGGCTGCTGTTGTTCCTGGCTCCACTGTCTGCCTCTGCCCGCCGGCGACCGGTCGCCGTATCCGAGCCGTCCGGTCGGCCGTCCGGTCGGGCATCGGTGGCCGTGCTCGTGGGGCTGGTGGTCTGTGCGGGTGTTCTCGCCTACCGCGCCCAGTCGATGAGCCAGGCCGATCAAGACCTGGCGCGTGACGTCGCGGAGCTCGCCCCGGGCTCGGTCATCCTGGCTCCGGAGCCCGTGGTCGAGAGCCTCGCCGTCCAAGGTGTTCGCGTGTGGCTGAGCAACCCGCTGGATGCCTTCCGGGCGGAGGACCAGAGTGCCTATCTCGACTTCATGGCGGGTCGACCGGGGATGTCGGTGGCCGTGGAATCGAGCGACGCAGTCCTAGTCCAGGGCGGATCGGCCGCCGACCTCGTCATGGCCGGGCTGCCCGGCTTCGACGCCCGTGACCTCGACGGTTCGTGGGTCCTCTACCTGCGTGTTCCGCTCGGCCCGGAGTCCTAACCGGGGAATCGCGGCCAGCATCGTGAAGGCGGCGATGCCCGTCACCGGCGTGGCCAGGGCCATGGCAAGGGGCACGGTCCAGGTCCGGTTGGTCAAGGCTCCCCAGATCGTCAGCCCGATCGCGACGGGAAGTCGATAGATGAGGGCCGGCAGCAGCACCCATCCGACCTGACGAGTGCTGGACTCGTTGTCAGTCAGGAAGGCCAGCCACTGTCGCCACAGATCGGGTGACAGCGCGTACGACATGGCAACGATCACCACGGTGGTGAGACCTGATGCGAAGAAGGGGCGCCACTCCCGACGTACGGCGAACCACAGTGGCCCGAGTGCTGGGGTGACCTTGGTGAGGAAAGGGACGGCCCACAGGGCGCCGGAGGTGGCGCTTCGCCCCAGGCCGAAGGCGACGACAAGAGCGAGAACCCAGAAGATGTTGCCGCTCAGGATCTCTTGCGAGCCGCACAGCAACAGGGGGAGGACCCATCGCCAACCCAGCGGTTTCAAGAGGTAGGTCAAGGCGACCACCGACGCGAGTGACCAGAGGATGCCGAAGACGGGCCAGGGGAGTTGTGCGAGTGGCCAGATGGCCTGCGCGAAGGCGGGCGCGTAGTTGAAGGCATCCGGGAATCCGGGCGCGATGTCGTACATCTCCGTGCGCCAGTCGCCCTGCCACGCGGCCCAGTAGGTGTGGGAGTTTTGACCCAACCTGACCTTCAACATCAGCCGGACCAAGATCCACGTGAGGACGCCTCCGACGATCCAGGTCACGTGGACCGGGAGCGCGCGCCTGACATTCACGTTCTGCACGCGGCCGAGGCTAGAGCAAGTCCATGGGGATGACTGGGCTTCGTCGCATTCTCCTGGTGCGTCCGAGCAATGTCGGTGGCTTCTGTCAGCCTGCGACGCATGACGACACGAATCGATTGCGACAGCTGCCTGGTGCGTGGACTGGCCTGCCACGACTGCATGGTCACGGTGCTGCTGGGGCCGCCGCCCGAGCTCACCTTCGACGACGACGAGCGGCGCGCCCTCGAGGCGCTCGCGGACGGGGGTCTGGTGCCGCCGCTGCGGCTGGTGCAGCCGGTCGTCGGCCCGATCGTGGAGAGTGCCTGAGCGACACCGCCAGCCCCGTCAGTCCCGTGAGCCACAACACACCGACGACACGGACGCGAATGTGGCGCGGAGATTGGCAGGGTCGCGGATGGCCGACTACTCTGACCGCTCAGGCGTTCGTGGAAGTGGGCCACTCGGGTCCGCGCGAGCGCCGCGTCGAGTTCGAGCCGTCGGCCCCCCGTCAGCGGCTCGGAACCGGGGAACCACCGCCCGTCTGGGGTGAATCGTCTCCAAGGACATGCGCTCGCGCATGGTGGAGGAGACGTAGGGCATGTCGTGCCCGAACCCGTCAGCTCACCCGGTAGACGTACGACAAACAAGGGAGATCACCCGCTCGTGAATCACGACCGGATGCGACTCGGCAGCGCCCTGCTGGGAATCACCACGCTGGCAGCCATCGCCATCATCCCCATCACGCCCGCCCAGGCCGATCCTGACATCAAGGACGTCCAGGCCAAGGTCGACCGGCTCTATCACGAGGCGGAGCAGGCGTCCGAGCGGTACAACGACGCCAAGCTCGACCTCGCCGACCTCCGCAAGGACCTCGCGACCCTTCGTGCCGACGAGGAGCGCCAGAGCGACAAGCTCGAGGCCGTCCGCGGTCAGGTCGCGGACTCGATCCTGCGCGGCTACCAGGGCGAGTCGATCTCCACCGTCGGCCAGGTCGTCGTCTCCGACGACCCCGCCGCCTTCCTGGGCCAGCTCTCGACCATGTCGGGGTTCAACTCGCTCCAGGACAACATGTTCGACGCCTACTCGACCGAGCTCGAGGCCCTCGACCTGCGCAGTGAGGCGACCGCCGACCGCACCGCCGAGATCGCCGAGACCACCGACGAGCTGGCCGCCGAGAAGAAGACGATCGACGACAAGCTCGCCGACGCCAAGGACCTCCTGTCCGACCTCGAGGCCGAGGAGCGCGAGCTCCTGCTGACCTCCCGCTCCGCCACCACCCGGATGCCCGCATCCGTGCCCGCCTCCGGCCGGGCAGCGGCTGCCATCTCCTACGCCATGGCGCAGGTCGGTGACGCCTACGTGTACGGCGCCATGGGCGACGACGCCTTCGACTGCTCGGGCCTCACGATGCGCGCCTGGGGTGCCGCAGGTGTCGGTCTCCCGCACTCCTCCAGCGCCCAGTACGGCTCCGGCCCGCACATCTCCGCGAGCGCCCTCCAGCCCGGCGACCTGGTCTTCTACTACAGCCCGATCAGCCACGTCGGCATGTACATCGGCAACGGCCTGATCGTGCACGCGGCCAACCCCGGCACCGGCGTGGCCGTGTCTGGTCTCTACTCCATGCCCTACGTCGGCGCGGTTCGCCCTGGCTGATCGCCCGACCTCGAAGACCGGTCGTCCACGTTGGTGGGTGGCCGGTCTTTCGTTGTGTGTGGGGCTGGTCGCCGTCGGGCTGTGGTTCGCCCGCGACGAGCCCTACCGCGCCGACCTGAGCAAAGCGCTGCCGGCGCCGACAGCACTGGCGGGTGCGGCGGCCGCGTCGGTCCAGGACCTGGTGCAGGCACTCGAGGCCGGTGACCCCATCGCGGCCGCCGAGCTCGCCTCCGCGGGGGACACCGCCGCCGGAGAGTTGCTCGCCGGCGCGGCGGACAACGCCCGGGTCCTCCGCCTCCGAGGCATCACCGCTCGGTACGTCGACGAGGTCGGCGCGGTCGCGCAGGACGGATCCTGGTCCGCCGCGATCGACCTTTCCTGGGCCGTCGAGGGATTCGACCGGGAACCGGCGCATGCCGAGGTGCTCGTCGACTTCGCCCCCGTCGATGAGCGCGTGGCCATCACCGGGCTCGGCGGCGGGGACCGCATCTCGCCGCTGTGGCTGAGCGGCCGGCTTGCGGTTCGCCGTACGCCACAGGCGCTGGTCATGGCCGGCGGCCCGCACGCCGGTCGCCAGGCGCGGACCTATCTGCAACGAGTGCGGCGCGCCATCCCGGTCGTACGGGCCGTGCTGACGCGATGGCGGCCGTCCGTCGTGGTCGAGGTGCCGTCGAGCAGCGCTGCACTCGATGACGCGCTCGACGTCGAGGACGGCACCTATGCCGGCATCGCCGCCGTCACGGCAGCCGCCGACGGCGTGGCCCGTCCGGGCGCACCCGTGCGGGTGTTCGTGAACCCGGAGGTGACTGGTCGACTGCGCGGTGCCGGCGCGCAGGTCGTGATCAGTCACGAGCTGGTGCACGTGGCCACCGACGCCACGTCGGCGGTCCTGGATCCGTGGCTGCTC
>JBDSPC010000313.1:0-3466 GCA_039914485.1 Nocardioides sp. | reverse complement strand
GCGTCGGCCTCGATCGCGGCCTCTGTGTAGCGGGTGTCGAGATTCTGCATGGTGGTCATGATGCGGTTCCTTCCGTGCGGATTCCAGTGGTGGGGTTGCCTTCTTCGTCCATCGCCGCGAGCACGGCGTCGAGGCGGCTGAACCGCTCCTCGGCCTGCCGGCGGTATCGCTCGATCCATTTCGTCATCAGGTCGAACACCTCGGCTTCCAGGTGCACCGGTCGGCGCTGCGCCTCCCGGCTGCGGCTGACCAGCCCAGCTTCCTCAAGCACCTTGAGGTGCTTCGAGACGGCCTGGAGGCTGACGTCGTACGGCGCCGCCAGGTCGTTCACCGTCGAGTCGGCCACCGTCAGCCTCGCGACCATGTCGCGTCGGGTCGGGTCGGCCAGGGCGGCGAAGACCCTGGAGAGCTGATCGGTCATCTGACACCTTCTTCAACTGATTGGTTGAATAAAGGTAGGTCGAGCCGGCGACTTTGTCAACCGTTGGGTTGAATAAGGGTTCAGCCGAGCCAGGTGTGCACGAGAGAGACGACCGAGGCGCCCTCGCCGGAGGCCGAGGCGACGCGCTTCATCGAGCCGGCGCGGATGTCGCCGGCGGCGAAGACGCCGGGCACGGTGGTCGCGAGGTCCGGCGGCGGCAGGCCGTCGGTCCACGCCTCCTTGGGCACGTCGCGGCCGGTCTTGATGAAGCCCTTGTCGTCCTGGGCGATCTCCGGCGGCAGCCATTCGCAGTGCGGGTCCGCCCCCAGGAGGAGGAAGACGCCGCGGACCTCCTTGCGGTGCACCTCGCCGTTGGTGACGTCCTCGACGTCGACCCACTCGAGACGTTCCTCGCCCCCGCCGTCGACGATGCGGGAGCTGCCCAGCACCTCGATACGCGGGTTGAAGCCGATCTCCTTCACGAGGTAGTGCGACATCGTGGCCGAGAGGTCCGGTCGACGGACCATGATCGTCACCGACCGGGCGAAGCGAGAGAGGTGGATCGCGGCCTGGCCGGCGCTGTTGCCGCCCCCGACGACGATGACGTCACCGCCCTCCATCTCGCGTGAGGCCGCCATGGCGGCGCCGTAGTGGACGCCGTAGCCGGTCCGGGTGTCGATGGACTCGATGCCGATGCGCCGGTAGGTGACGCCGGTCGCGATGACCACTGCCCGTGCGTGCACGTCGCCGCCCTCCGTGCGCACGACGTGGGGTGCTCCGTCACGACCGGGCTCGAGGCCGATCACCGGCCACCCGGTGAAGAACCGCGTGCCGAACCGGATCGCCTGGTTCCTTGCCCGCTGGGCGAGCCGCATTCCCGAGATGCCGCGCGGGAAGCCGAGGTAGTTGCGGATCATCGAGCTGGTGCCGGCCTGGCCGCCGATCGCCTCGCTCTCGATGGTCACGGTGGACAACCCCTCGCTGGCGGCGTACACGCTGGCCGCGAGCCCTGCCGGGCCCGCCCCCACGACCACGACGTCCACCACCTGGTCGACCTCGATGTCGTCCGGCCTCCCGTAGAGCGTCACCGCGAGGTCGCGGGTGCTGGTGGGCACGAACGGCACTGTCGAGTTGAACGTCTCCACCACCGGCCACACATCCGGCTCGCCCGTGTGCCGACCGAGCACCTCGCGACCCTCGTCGCTGTCGGGGTGGAAGACACCGCACGGGGCGCCGACCCGGTCGAGGTAGTCGCGCAGCTGGAGCGTCAGCACGTCCTGCTGCGGCGTCACGATCCGCACCGAGTAGACCTCGGGCACCGCCACGGTGGCCGCCCAGTCGTTGAGCAGGTCGATGATCGCGGTGTGGAACTCCTCGTCGCGGACCCCGCGCGGCATCAGGAGGAAGGCGTCGTACTTCCCCGTCGCCTGGCCGTGCCGCAGATCGGCGGCGTCGGTGCGGAAGTTCTCCCAGTGCGCCACGACCACCCGGCGCGCCGTGGGCACCGACTCCCGAATCTTTCCGATGGCCGGGTAGATCTCCATGTCCGCAAGCCGCGACTCCAGCACGAACAGCGCGACCTGGCCACCGCTCGTGAGCACGTCGATCGCCTGGTGCTTGCCGTCCATCGCCGTACGGGCGCAGCGCACGTCGTACTCCCTCGAGTAGCGCCAGAACTGCTCCTCGAGGACATCGGCGTGATCGGCGGAGATCAGGATGATCGCGGGGTTGGGCACCCCGAAAGTATGTCCCACGACGTCTCCTAGGATCTGGGCGTGCGCATCCGGCTCGACCTGTCCTACGACGGCACCGATTTCTATGGCTGGGCGACCCAGCCCGACCTGCGCACTGTCCAGGGGTCGCTCGAGGACGCGCTCGCGATGGCGCTGCGGGTGCCGGTCCGCGTCGTCTGCGCCGGTCGCACAGACACCGGCGTGCACGCCCGCGGCCAGGTCGTGCACTTCGACGTCGACGCCGAACCCATCGCGCGAGCGAGGGGACACTCGAAGCAACCGCCGCTCGACGCGCTCGTGCGCAGGCTCAACGGCATCCTGGACGGCGACGTGCGGGTACGCCGGGCAGTGGAGGCCGCGCCCGGGTTCGACGCGCGCTTCTCGGCGGCCTGGCGGCGCTACGCCTACCGCATCGCGGACCGCCCCGAGCTGATCGATCCCCTCACCCGGCGGCACGTGCTGGCGTGGGAGCGGCGGTTGGATGTCGACGCCATGAACGCCGGGGCGGAGCACCTGATCGGGCTCAAGGACTTCGCGGCCTTCTGCAAGCGGCGCGAGGGCGCCACCACGATCCGGACGTTGCTCGAGCTCGAGTGGACCCGGACCCCCGGCGGGTTGGTCGAGGGTCGCGTGGTGGCCGACGCCTTCTGCCACACGATGGTGCGATCGCTGGTCGGTTGCCTCGTGATCGTGGGGGAGGGGCGGCGCCCGGCGGAGTGGGCCGCCGAGATGCTCGCAGGCCGGACCCGCGACACCAGCATGACGGTCGTGCACCCGCGCGGGCTGACGCTGGAGGAGGTCGGCTATCCCGACGCGGACGAGTTGGGCGCGCAGGCGGAGCGCACGCGGGCCCGGCGGACGGCCGAATAGGCCGGGATGGCGTGTTGCAGGAGAGGATGAGCCCGTGACCGAGGACCACTACTTCTCCGCCGACCCGTCGGCGCCCTTCCACCGCGAAGCCTTCGTCGCCGAGGCCTGGGGCCACGACTTCGAGCTGGTGAGCGGCGCCGGCGTCTTCAGTCGTGGGCACCTCGACCACGCGACGGCGGTGCTGTTCCGCGAGCTCGAGCCGCCCGTGCAGGGCCAGTTCCTCGACCTGGGCTGCGGGTACGGCGCCATCGGGCTCGCGATCGCCCGCGCCGTACCCCTCGCGACCGTCACCGCCGTGGACGTCAACGAGCGCGCGCTGCTGCTGGCGAACGAGAACGCGAAGGCGATGGGCCTCGACTCGCGGTTCGTGGCCGCGCTGCCCGAGCAGATCCCGAGCGACATGACCTTCGACGAGATCTGGTCCAACCCGCCGATCCGGATC
>JBDSPC010000213.1:0-16809 GCA_039914485.1 Nocardioides sp. | reverse complement strand
TCACGTTGCCGGTGTTGATCGCCGCACCGAGACCGGCCATCACGCCACAGCCGAGGAGGCCGACAGCGGCCGCGCGAGCGGACGGGTCGACCTTCGTGCACTGGCCGGCGGCGACCAGCGTCTTCTCGGCGAACGAGCCGATCCCCAACGCCGGGGACAGCTCCGTGCCGTCCTCGAGGGTCATCTTCTGGGTCGCGTTGTGCGTGGCGAAGCAGTACCACGGCTCACCGCGATGACAGGCCCGACAGTTGCCACACACGGCACGCCAGTTGAGTACGACGAAGTCCCCCGCCTCGAGACCGGTGACACCCTCACCCACGGACTCGACGATGCCGGCCGCCTCGTGACCCAGCAGGAAGGGGAACTCGTCGTTGATCCCGCCCTCGCGGTAGTGGAGGTCGGTGTGGCAGACCCCGCAGGCCTGGACCTTGACGACCGCCTCACCCGGACCGGGGTCGGGGATGTTGATCGTCTCGACGGTGACCGGTTGGCCCAACGCTTTCGCGACGACGGCCTTGACCTGCTGCATGCGGTGCTCCTATGGATCAGGGGTTGAAGTCGAAGGTGGCCAACATCGAAGCAATCTGCTCCTTGGCCTCCTTGACGCTGCCGTACGTGATGGTGAAGTCGAAGGCCAGGACGTACTCGATGTCTCCGATCAGGCTGCCGTAGTACTCCTGGTAGTAGAACCTGCCCTCCCGACCCGCCAGCCGGTAGGCCCGGGTGCCGTCGCCGAGGACGACGTCGTCCATCCGCTTGAGTCGCGGGTTGCCCACCAACCGCAGCTGACGCTTGGCGATGGCGTCCAGCGAGGTCGCCTCATCGTCCTCGCCACCGAGCTCGGAGAACGTCAGGCCGCCGAACAGGTTGTCGCTGCCCTGCCGGATGAACGGCACCCCGAAGTTGTCCTCCCGCACCCAGCCCTCGGGCATGGTGATCTCGGCCAGGTCGTGCTTGAGCTTCAGGCCGGTTGCCGGCTCCACCGACGGCGTCGACTCCGTGGTCGCGGGCGTCTCGACCGACGGCTCGGGAGACTCGGTGCCGCCGGCCGTGGAGCTCGGCCCGGCCGGGTCCGGCGCGGCTGGCTCGTCGTTGCCGCAGGCCACAAGGGCGGTCACGCATGTGAGAGCCGCGAGAGCGAGGGCAAGCTGCCTGGTTCCGAGAGACATGTCGTCCACGCTAGCGAACCGGCCGGAGGGCTCGTGACACGGGCGCCGGGCAGATTTCTCAACTCGCCGGGTTTGAACGGGCGTTTGCTGGGAAAGTGGCGGTCATGCTCCCTCTCGAAGATCGTGCCCTTCTCCAGGACACCCTCGTCAGTCTCAGCGTCGAGGACAGCGTCATCGACGAGATCATGTCGATGCTGTCGACCCAGGAGGACGCCCTCTCGAGTCATCCTCCCTACGACGTGCAGCCCACATGGTTCGGTGGCTCCCAGACGGGCGGCCACCGACTCGCCACCAACGCGAGCGAGGCCAGCATCCGCGTCGAGTCCGAGATGAAGAACATGATCAAGGGCCTGAAAATGCATCGCGAGAGCATCAAGATGTTCGCCGACGACGTCAAGGACACCGACGAGTCGGCCGCGATCGGCATCACCAACTTGCAGAACTCCGTGAACTGCACCGACCTCGACACGGCCACCACGTGTGCCCCGCCCTCGGAGGATTCCTGACATGAGCGACGGACATCAGAAGCAGCGCCTGACCCAATACCTCACCGGCGCCAACGAGAAGGCGATCGGCGATTCGGGCAAGGACTGGGCGCTCAAGGGCCAGCTCCTCCAGGCGGTGTCGCAGGCGCTGCAGAAGAAGGGTCCTGAGCTGTCCGAGAAGCTCGGCAAGGACAGCCTGACGGCCGCCGAGCTGAAGAGCAGCCTGCTGGCCTCGGCCGCCAGCATGGGCGACACGGGCGAGAAGCTCACCGCGGCTGGCGACGCGTTGCTCATCGTGGGCGACAACCTCGAGAAGGCGCGCGTGTCGCGCAAGGCGATGAAGACCCTCGTCGAGCCTCCGCCCTACACCGCACCGTCCTACAACGGCGCACAGCCGACGCCCGAGCAGATCCAGCAGGACGCCGACGCGCGCGGCGCGTCCAACCAGCAGCACGGCTCCTACCAGGCCGCCTACGCCGGTCAGGAGGCCGAGGCTGCCGAGATCACGGCCAACCTCGACCAGGCCTTCCTCAGCGCCATCCCGCCGATGATGGCGATCCACGGCGGCCCAGACCCGACGGCGCCGACCGACGGCAAGGACGGCCCGGGCACGACCGCGCCTCCGCCGATTCACCGGACGGCCAAGGCCGGCGTGTACCGCCAGTACGGCGTCTTCGAGCAGGACGAGGAGACCGCCGCGGAGCGGCGCGAGCGTGAGCGTGAGGAGCGCGAGCGTGAGGAGCGCCAGCGGGAGCGGGAGAAGGCAGAGCGCGCACGCGAGGAACGCCTGCGCGAGGAACGAGCCCGCGAGGAGCGCGAGCGGCTCGAACGTGAACGCCTCGAGCGCGAACGTCTCGAACGCGAACGGCTGGAGCGCGAGCGCCTCGAACGCCTCAGGCAGCAGGAGACGCACGACCCCGTCAGGTACTCCACCACCACCAACGTCCAGGGGGGCACCGACAGCGGCGCCAGCTATCACGTCGTCAGCGACGGCTCGAGTGCATCCGGTTCGGCCGGCAGCACGAGCGCTGGTGTCGGCGGCGCAGCGGCCGCAGGTGCAGCGGGCGCCGGTCTCGGGGCGGGCGCGATGAAGGGTGGCGCCATCGGCAGTTCCGCCGCGGCACCCATCGGCGGCACGGTCCGCGGTATCGGTGCGGGCGGACAGTCCGGCGCAGCGAGCTCCATCTCCCGAGGTTCGACCGGAGCCGGTGCGCGTGGTGTGGCCTCCAGCGGCAGCAGCGCAGCGAGCCGGAGCACCGCCGCCGGAAGCGCGTCGCGCTCAGCAGGTGCAGGTGGTCGGGCGGGAGCTGCTGGCTCCAGCAGTGCCAACCGAGGCTCCGGTGGACGCGCGGGCTCTGCCGGTTCGACCAGTGGCAAGGGCTCGGCGAAGGGCAAGGGCCTCTTCCGCCGCGGATCCAACGGCTCGGCGTCCGGAGGTCGCTCCAACAAGAAGGGCGACGACCGCGACGCCCAGCGCGACGCCCTGGTCTACGAGCAGGACTGGCTCGGCGACGAGGCCGCTGCACCGAGCGTGCTGGACTGACGCAGGACCGCCCTCACGCCACCACGGTCGTGATGGGCTGAGAGGAATCGGCTGGGAGGTCGAGCGCCGACGGCGCTCGGCCTCTCTTCACGAGTTCGGCACCCAGGGCGGCCACCATCGCGCCGTTGTCGGTGCACAAGCCGGGCCGTGGCACCCGCACCCTGATCCCTCGCGCCTCGGCCCGCTCGGTGGCCATCGCCCGCAGCCGGCTGTTCGCGGCCACGCCGCCGCCGATCAGGATGTCCTCGATGCCGTACGTCGTGGCGGCATCAATCGCCTTGCGCGTGAGGACGTCGCACACGGCCTCCTGGAAGGAGGCGGCCACGTCGGCGACGTCGATGGTGACCCCGTCGCGCTGCTGGGCCTCCACCCACCGGGCCACCGCGGTCTTGAGCCCGGAGAACGAGAAGTCGAAGCGGTGTCGTTCCAAGTCCTTGCGTGCGGTGAGACCGCGCGGGAAGTCGATCGCGACGCTGTTGCCACTGGCTGCGACGCGGTCGATGTGGGGACCCCCCGGGAACGGCAGGCCGAGGAGCCTGGCGACCTTGTCGAAGGCCTCACCGGCCGCATCGTCGATGGTGGCGCCGAGCGGGTCGACGCCGACGGTGACGTCCTCCACCTTGAGCAGGCTCGAGTGGCCGCCCGACACGAGCATCGCCAGGCACGGCTCCGGCAGCGGCCCGTGCTCCAGCTGGTCGACCGCGACGTGGGCGGCGAGGTGGTTGACGCCGTACAGCGGCTTGCCCAGACCGATCGAGAGCGCCTTCGCGCTCGCCACCCCGACGAGCAGCGCGCCGGCCAGACCCGGCCCGGACGTCACCGCGATCGCGTCCACGTCGTCGAGCCTGATGCCGGCGGTCTCGCAGGCACGCTCGATCGTGGGCACCATCGCCTCGAGGTGAGCCCGGCTGGCGACCTCGGGCACGACTCCGCCGAAGCGGGCGTGCTCCGCGACGCTGCTGGCCACGGCGTCGGCGAGCAGCGTGTTCCCGCGCACGATGCCGACACCGGTCTCGTCGCAGGAGGTCTCGATGCCGAGCACCAGGGGTCCGTCACTCACGACGTCATCCTCTCCGATGCGAGGTCGCGACTCATCACCAGTGCGTCGGATCCGTCGCGGTAGTAGCGCGGCCGGGTCGCCAGCTCGGCGAACCCGTTGCGGCGGTAGAACTCGATGGCCGCGAGGTTGACGGCGCTGACCTCCAGCATCATCCGCTCCGCCTCGCCGGGATGGGCGAGCAGCTCGTCGAGCAGGGCGGTGGCCATGCCGGTGCGCTGGAGCGCCGCCGCGACACCGATGCGTTGCAGGTCCACCACGTCGGCGATCGACCGGGACACGGCATAGCCGGCCACGACCTCGCCGCCAACCACCACGAAGCGTCGGCCGACGCCCTCGAGCTCGGCGCGGAGGGCCACCTCGTCCCAGGCGTCCGAGCCGAAGAGATCGCTCTCCAGGGCGGCCACGTCGGCCAGGTCGGCCTCGGTTGCAAGACGGATCATGCGGGCGGGAGGACGGACTTGTGGGAGGCGCTGGCCACCGCGTCCGGGCGGCGCAGGTAGAGCGGCTCGGGGTCGAGCAGCTCGGCACGCTCCTCGGCGACGACGCGGGCCAGCCAACCGGCACTGGGGCGGGACGGGCCGACGGCGTGGGGGAAGTGCTCGGGATAGAGCAACCCGCCCTCGCCCGCGACCTGGAGATCGCTCGCGACGTCCGCCGGCCTGGAGACGACCGGGCCGTCGAGGCGACGGCCGAGATCGTCGTACGCCGCAAGGTAGACCTCCTTGCGACGCGCGTCCGTGGCCACGAGGAAGTCGCCGGCGACCGTTCCGGTGTCGATGGCCTCGATCGCGATCACGTCCAGCGTGCACACGCCGTAGACGGGGATCTCCAGGACGTAGCCCAGCGTGCGGGCGGTGACCAGGCCGACGCGCATGCCGGTGAAGGGACCCGGACCGACGCCGACCGCGATGGCGGTCAGGTCCTGGCGCACCAGGCCGTTGTCGGTGAGCAGTGCTTCGATCAGTGGCGCGAGGTGTTCGCCGTGCTTCATGGGGAGCTCGGAGAACCGCTCGGCCACGACGGCTTCGCCGTCGTGGAGCGCAACGGTCACCAGTGAGGTGGCGGTGTCGAACGAGAGGAGCACGGTGGTGAGGTTACTCAGCCGGTCACACGGCGGGCGTGGACCACCCGCGGATCCAGCTCCGCGTCGACCGCTTCGTCGGCCAACGCCCGGGTGATGGTGATCTCCAGCCTGCACTCCGCAAGACCTTCGACCAGGCCGGCGCCCCACTCCACCACCGTGACGGCATCGTCGAGGGAGGTGTCGAGGTCGAGGTCGTCCAGCTCGTCGATCCCGCCGAGCCGGTAGGCGTCCACGTGCACCAGGTCGGGTCCGCCCACCACCGACGGGTGCACGCGCGCGATGACGAAGGTCGGGGAGGTGACGGCGCCGCGGACGCCGAGCCCGATGCCCAGCCCCTGCGTCAGGGTCGTCTTGCCCGCGCCCAGCTCACCGGTGAGCACGACCACGTCGCCGGCGCGCACCGAGCGGCCCAGGCGCTCGCCCAGCGCACGCATGTCGTCCGCGTCGTTGGCCTCCCACGAGGTCGGCAGCGGTCGCCGCATGTCGATGTACGGCGAACGGCGCTCGGTCTGCGCGAAGCCACGTCGCGCCCAGAAGCCGACGGTTGCGGGGAGCTCTTCGCGCGCGATGACGGCCAGCGCGGAATAGCCGAGGGTCGAGTCGACGGCACCCTGCACCAGGCGCTGGGCCACGCCCTTGCCCTGCGCCGCCGGCACGACGCCGAACCGCCGCAGCAGCATGGCGTCGTCGGTGGGACGGAAGAGCAGCGTTCCCACAGGGTTGCCGTCGATGGTGGCCAGCAGCCCGCCGTACGCCCTCAGCTCGGCCGCGATTGTCTCCTCGGTCTCGGCCAGCGCGTCGGCGGGCGGGTCGAGGGTCGGGCGCGCCTCGAAGGCGGTCCGGATGACACCGAGGACCTGGGCGGCCGCGGAAGCCCCGACGCGGCTGACCTCGACGCTCACCGGGCCTCGAGGCGGGTCTGGGCAATCGAGATCAGGTCGTCGAGCTCGGCGTTGACGTCGGCGTGCCGTTCAAGGATGACCATGTGCCCCGCACCTTCGCACTCGAGAAGGCTCGAACCGGGGATGCGCGAGTGCAGCTTGCGCGCGTGGCCGATGCTGGTGATCTTGTCGTCGGTGCCGCAGATGACGGCGGTCGGCACCCGGCCGAGGACCTCGACGTGGTCGAACTTGTCGAGGCTGGCGAAGGCGGGATAGAAGTCCGCGACGACCGCGAACGGGGTGGCGTTGAGCATGTCGTAGACGAAGTCGACGTAATGCCCGGGCACCTCGTCACCGAAGGCGTACTGCTCGGTGACCACGTCGGCCAGCGCGTGCCCCCACTTGCGGGCGAGGTCGACGGCCCGGTGACCGCGATAGAGCGTGCGGACGGCCGGGGCCATCACCCGCCCACCCAGGCCGAGCGGCAGCATCGGGAACAGGATCCGGCCGGGATCCAGGCCACCGGCGGTGGTCGAGATCAGGGCCACACCCACGACCTTGTCCCCGAAGAACTCGGGGTGCTGCTCGGCGAGCGAGATGATGCTCATCCCGCCCATCGAGTGGCCGACCAGGACGCACGGCCCCGGTGACGACTGCTCGATCACGCGGCGCAGGTCGTCGCCCAGCTGCTCGATGGTGCTGTGGTCCTCCGTCGAGCGCGCCGAGCGCCCGTGCGATCGCTGGTCGTAGAAGACGGTGCGGATCTGGCCGCGATAGCCCGCGCGCTGGAAGTGCCAGCAGTCGAGATTGAGTGAATATCCGTGGGCGAAGATCACGGTCAGCTCGTCCTCGGAGGGATGTTCGCTGGGATCGATCTCGGCGTGCAGGTCGATGCCGTCGTCGGTGATGACGTGGAGCGGAGTGCTGCGCAGCGACCCGAACGGGGTGTCGTCACCCGCGCCCCGGCGGGTGATCACCCGGCTGCGCTGGGCGACTCCGGCAACGCCGACGGCCATGCCGGCGGCGGCCAGCCCGGCCGCGCCCGCGATCAACTTGCGAGTGACGCTCATTCAGTCTCCTGGTTCACGTGCCGGCGGACGAACCGGCCGCCGACCCGGGTGACGATCTCGTAGTTGATGGTGTCGAGGGCCTCGGCCCAGTCCTGCGCGGTCGGTTCGCCGCGGCTGCCGGACCCGAACAGCACGACCTCGGTGCCGGGTGGTGGCAGGTCGCCACCCAGGTCGATCATGAACTGGTCCATGCACACGCGTCCGCGGATCGAGCGACGGCGGCCGTCGACCCACACGGACGCGGTGTTGCCGGCGGCACGCGGCACGCCTTCGCCGTACCCGGCAGGCACGAGCCCGACGGTGGTGTCGCGATCGGCGATCCAGGTGTGCCCGTAGGAGACGCCGTCGCCGGTGGCCACGGGCTTGCTCATGGCGAGGCTGGCGCGCACGGTCATGGCGGGGACGAGGCCGAGGTCGGGAGTGAGTCCGGGCGCGGGGTCGAGGCCGTACGACGCGATGCCGCACCGCACGAGGTTGAAGCGCGACGACGGCCGCAGGATCGCGGCGGCCGAGTTGGCGAGGTGTCGCAGCTCGGGTCGCATGCCGAGCGCCTCGGCCAGCTCGACGGCCTCGCGGAACGCGGCCTCCTGCGCATCGTTGGCCGGATGCTCCGGCTCGTCGCTGGCCGCGAAGTGGGACCAGATGCCGGTGATGTCCAGGCGACCGGCCTGCTCGAGCTCGGCGGCGTGCCCGAAGACGTCGCGCCAGTCGGCACGCGCCGCGCCGCCGCGCGAGAGACCCGTGTCCACCTTGAGCTGGACCCTGGCCCGCGGGCCGGTCGCGACGATCTCGTCGAGCTCGGCTCGCGAGTAGGCGGTCAGGTCGATGTCGGCGGCGATCGCGTCGGCGTACTGCTCCCCCGGGACGGCCAGCCAGCACAGCACCCGGCCCGTGTCGCCGGCAGCGCGCAGGTCCAGAGCCTCGTCGAGGGTGGCGACGCCGAGCCAGTCGGCGCCCGCCTGGCGAGCGGCCCGGGCGACCTCGAGCATGCCGTGGCCGTAGGCGTCGGCCTTGACGACCGTCATCATCGCGACGTCCGGCCCGACGAGCTCGCGCAGGAGGCGCACGTTGTGCCGGACGGCTTCCAGGTCGACCACGATCTCGGCGCGCGCGGGACCGGTCGACGTCATGGCGAGGATTCTTCCACCACTCAGAGCAGGGACCGCAGCACGCCGCCCAGAGCGTGGGCCACGTCTCCCGCGACGATCGGCCCACCGCCCGACGCCTCGGTGGCTGCTGCGCCGTGGACCCAGGAGCCGACGGAGGCCGCGTCCCAGGGCTCGAGGCCGGCCGCGAGCAGCGCACCGATCAGTCCGGCGAGCACGTCGCCCGCGCCCGCCGTCGCCAGCCACGGGAGTCCGGTGGTCGTCACCCGCACGCGTCCGTCGGGCCTGGCGATGAGGGTGTGACGGCCCTTCAACAGCACCACCGCGTCGAACCGCTCGGCCGCGAAACGTGCGAACTCGAGGGGCCGGGCCTCGATCTCGTCCCGCTCCACGCCCAGCATGTTCGCGAGCTCGCCCGCATGTGGCGTCAGCACGGTGGGTACGGCGAACGGCCCGTCGACGAGGGCGAGAGCATCGGCGTCCACGACGACCGGGACGTCGTCGGCCAGCGCCGCCTCGAGCGCACCGGCCGCATCATCGCCACCTCCGGGACCCACCACCCAGGCCTGCACGCGCCCCTCCCCCACCACCTCAGGATGGACCTGTCGAACGACGTCCGCCGCATGCCCGACGTAGCGCACCATCCCGGCGAGCCCGCAGGACGCGCCGGCGACGCAGAGCAACGCGGCCCCCGGGTAGGTCTCGCTACCGGCGCGGACCCCGACGACTCCGCGAGCGTACTTCTGGGCGTTCCCATCGGGCCGCGGCAGCAGGGCAGCCACGTCTGCATGCTGCATCGCCTCCACGTCGGCCAGCGGGAGATCGAGCCCGATGTCGACGAGGTGCACTGCTCCGGAGGCAACCGCTGCGGGGTCGACGAGGTGCGCCACCTTGTGGGTGCCGAAGGTGACGGTGAGGTCGGCGCGCACGTGGGGCCTGTCGAGCTCACCGGTGTCGACGCCCACCCCGGACGGCACGTCCACCGCGACGACCGGGATGCCGGCGAGGGCGTCGAGCGCCGCAACGGCCTCCGGACGCAGCCCCGGCCGGCCGCCGATGCCGACGATGGCGTCGACCACGACGTCGACGCTCACGTCTTCGAGGCTGTCGACGACTCGTCCTCCCGCGGCGAGCATGGCCTCGAGCCCGGCCTCGTGGTGGCTCGACCCGAGCAGCAGCGCGTCGACGGCCACTCCGCGGCGGCACAGCAGCGTGGCGGCGTACAACGCATCACCGCCGTTGTCGCCGGAGCCGACGAGCAGCAGGACCCGGCGCCCGTAGCCGCCACCGAGGTAGTCGAGCACGGCGTGGGCGAGGCCGGCCGCTGCTCGCTGCATCAGGACGCCGTCGGGCACGTCGCGCATGGCCGCCGTCTCGGCGGCACGGACCTGGGCGACGGTGTGGGCGGAGCGCATGTCTTCACCCACTCCGTCGCTGCTGGAGGATCAGTTCTTCGGGATCCGGAAGACCTGACCCGGGAAGATCAGGTCGGGGTTCTCGATGCTGTTGAGCTTGGCGATCTCCTGGTAGGAGACGCCGAAGCGGGCGCCGATCTCGCCGAGCGTGTCGCCGGACTTGACGGTGTAGGTCTCGAACTTCGCCTCGCGGGCGTCCTCGCGCTTCTCGCGCGCGTCCTCACGAGCCTCCTGGCGGTCCTCCTTGCGCTCCTGGCGGTCCTCGCGGGCCTCCTGGCGAGCGGCCTTCTCCTCGGCCGTCTCGACCGGGGTGGTCGGCGCCGGCTCGACGGAGTCGGCGGGCTGGACGGGGCCGGTGGTCGGCTCGGTGGTCGGCTCGGCCGTCTCGGCGTCAGGGGTGTCCGTGTCGATCGGGATGGTCGGCGGCGCCGGCGTGGCCGAGTCGTCAGCAGTCGTGGTGTCGGCCTTCTCGACGACCACGTCGTCCTTCATGGCCGCCTCGTCCTTGGCCTCTTCGTCCTTCGACGCCTGCGTCGAGACGGCGTCCTTGAGTGCGTCCTTGACGTTGTCCAGGAAACCCATGTCCCCTACCTCACTGTGGTTGCCACCCGAGTGCCACATTCGGGACCGTCGTCGACGGCGAGCCAACGCTAGCCCAGTCACCCTTCGAGCACCACGACCGCCGAGGCGATGCCTGCGTCGTGGGACAACGACACATGGACGTGGTTGGCGCCGAGCGCTTCAGCGCGCGCCGCGACGGTGCCTCGCAGCTCGAATCGCGGGCGTCCGGTCTCCTCCGAGACGATCTCCGCGTCGTGCCAGGCGAGCCCGGCCGGCGCTCCGAGCGCCTTGGCGATCGCCTCCTTCGCGGCGAAACGGGCGGCGAGCGAGGCGAGTGGTCGGGTCGCCTCGTCCGGCGTGAACAGCCGCTCTCGCAGCGCGGGCGTGCGCGCGAGCGACTCACCGAACCTGGCGACGTCGACCACGTCGATGCCGACGCCGATGACGGGCACGCCTATTCGACCGTGACGGACTTGGCGAGGTTGCGGGGCTGGTCGACGTCGTGGCCCATCTGGGTGGCGAGCTCACAGGCGAACAGCTGCAGGGGCACGACCGCGACGACGGGCTGCAGGAGGGTGGGCACCTTCGGCAGCCGGATCAGCTCATCGGCGTACGGCGTGATGGATTCGTCGCCCTCCTCGGCCAGCACGATGGTGTGGGCGCCCCGGGCGCGGATCTCCTGGATGGCACTGACCATCTTCGAGTGCAGCTCGTCGCGACCCTTGGGCGGGACGACGCAGAAGACCGGCAGTCCCTCCTCGATCAGGGCGATCGGGCCGTGCTTGAGCTCGCCGGCGGCGAAGCCCTCGGCGTGGATGTAGGCCAGCTCCTTGAGCTTGAGCGCACCCTCGAGGGCAATCGGGAAGCCGGTGTGGCGGCCGAGGAAGAGCACGGACTTGGTGTCGGCATGCTTGGCGGCGAGGTCGTAGATGTCCTGGGCCCTGTCCAGCACTGTCTGCACGTGGTCGGGCATCCTGGCGAGCTCGTCGACGACCTGGGCGATCTCGTCGCCGAACTTCGTGCCGCGCACCTGGGCGAGATAGAGGCCGAGGAGGTAGCAGGCGATCAGCTGGGTCAGGAAGCCCTTGGTCGACGCGACGCCGATCTCCGGACCGGCGTGGGTGTAGATCACGGCGTCGGACTCACGAGGGATCGTCGAGCCGTTGGTGTTGCAGATCGCGAGCACCCGCGAGCCCTGCTCGCGCGCGTGCCGGATCGCCATCAGCGTGTCGGCGGTCTCGCCGGACTGGCTCATCGCGACGACGAGGGTGTCGCGGGTCAGGATCGGGTCGCGGTAGCGGAACTCGTGGGCCAGCTCGACCTCGCAGGGGATGCGGGTCCAGTGCTCGATGGCGTACTTCGCGACCAGGCCGGCGTAGTTCGCCGTACCGCAGCCGACGATGATGATCTTGTCGACGGTGCGCAGCTCGTCCTCGGACAGCCGCACCTCGTCGAGCTGCAGCTTGCCGCTCCCGTCGTGGCGGCCCAGCATCGCGTTGGCGACCGCGCTCGGCTGCTCGAAGATCTCCTTGCGCATGAACCAGTCGTAGCCGTCCTTCTCGGCGGCCGACAGGTCCCAGTCGACGTGGTACTGCGTGCCCTCGGCCGGACTGCCGTCGAAGCCGGTGACCTCGACACCCTCGCGGGTGATCGTGACGACCTGGTCCTGGCCGAGCTCGAGCGCCTCGCGGGTGTGCTCGATGAAGGCGGCGACGTCGGAGCCGATGAAGTTCTCGCCCTCACCCAGGCCGACGACCAGGGGCGAGTTGCGGCGGGCGGCGACCACGCGGGACGGGTCCTCGGCGTCGACCGCGACGAGGGTGAAGGCGCCCTCGAGGCGCTGGCAGACCCGCTGCATCGCGGTGGTCAGGTCGGTGCCGGTCTGCACCTCGAGCTCGAGCAGGTGGGCGGCGACCTCGGTGTCGGTCTCGGAGAGCAGCTCGTGGCCGGCGTTCTCCAGCTCGATGCGGAGCGCCGCGAAGTTCTCCAGGATGCCATTGTGGACGACCGCCACGCGGCGTACGCGCCCGAGGTGGGGGTGGGCGTTGACGTCGTTGGGCGCGCCGTGCGTGGCCCAGCGCGTGTGGCCGATGCCGGTCGTGGAGGCCGGCAGGGGGGACTCGCCGATCGCCTTCTCGAGGTTGGCCAGCTTGCCCGCGCGCTTGTCGGAGGCGAGCGTCCCGTCGTGGATGAGCGCAATGCCGGCGGAGTCGTAGCCGCGGTACTCGAGGCGTCGCAGCCCCTCGATCACGACGTCCTGCGCCTGCTTGTCCCCGACATATCCCACGATTCCGCACATGCGCGGGAGTCTACGCAACGCACCACCGCCGCCCCGACTCGCAGCCGGTGCAACAATCCTCGACATGTCGGACGCCACAGGGTTGGCCATCGCGAGCGAGTCCTCCCCCTATGTGGAGCTCGATCGCGGGGCGTGGGCTGCGCTGGCGCGGGAGACCAAGAGCCCCCTCACGCCCGACGAGGTGCGCCACCTGCGCGGGCTGGGTGACCAGCTCGACCTGCGCGAGGTCGAGCAGGTCTACCTCCCGTTGTCGCGACTCCTCTCGAAGTACGTCGAGGCCGCGAGCCGACTGCACCGCGAGCAGGAGGAGTTCCTGCACCGCCAGCAGCCGCCGCGCACGCCGTTCGTCATCGGTCTGGCCGGGTCGGTGGCGGTCGGCAAGTCGACGACTGCGCGGGTGCTGCAGCAGATGCTCGCCCACTGGCCCGAGCACCCCAACGTCGCGCTGGTGACGACCGACGGCTTCCTCTACCCCAATGCCGAGCTCGAGCGCCGCGGCATCCTGCACCGCAAGGGCTTCCCCGAGTCCTACGACCGCAAGGCCCTGCTGCGTTTCGTCATCGACATCAAGTCCGGCCGCGACGAGGTCGAGGCCCCGACCTACTCCCACCTCGTCTACGACGTCGTGCCCGACGAGCGGGTCGTCATCAAGCGACCCGACATCGTCATCATCGAGGGGCTCAACGTCCTCCAGCCCGCGCGCATCCGTGACGACGGTCGCGCCGGCCTCGCGGTCAGCGACTTCTTCGACTTCTCCGTCTACGTCGACGCCGCGCTCGCCGACATCCGCAAGTGGTACATCGAGCGCTTCCTTCGACTGCGCGAGACGGCCTTCGTCGACCCGGCGTCGTACTTCTCGAAATACGCCGCCCTGACCCAGGACCAGGCGACGGAGGTGGTGACGCACATCTGGGACACCATCAACGGCCCCAACCTGATCGAGAACGTCGCCCCGACCCGCGGCCGGGCGACGCTGGTGCTGCGCAAGGACGCCGACCACTCGGTGCGATACGTGCGGCTTCGCAAGCTCTGAGTCAGAGTCTCTTCTGCAGCTCGAGCAGGGTCTCGATGCTGCGGTAGCCGAGAGCCTCGTTGACCGCGTTCATGTGCTCGTTGACCTCGGCGTTGCAGGTGTCGACGCTCGCGCACTCGGGGTAGGTCGCGAGGGCGAGGTCGTGGGAGGCGATCTTGAGCGACATGCCGAGGCGATGGCCACGGTGCGCGGGATCGACCAGCGTGATGCCGATCTGGCCGTGCGAGGGGTCGGCCTCATTGATGCGTACGTCGCTGGAGCCGGCCACCGACCCGTCCGGGGCGATCGCCAGCGCGGCCAGGATGTGTCGGCCGATGCCGACGCAGCGCTGCTCGGAGGCGCGCAGGCGCTCGGGCGTCCACTCGGAGTCCTCGAGGTCGAGGTCGCCGAGCGGGATCTCGGACATCAGCATGCCGAGCAGGCGGCCGAAGGACGCGATGTGCTCGTCGGGGCACACCGTGTCGAAGGTGACGATCGTGTAGTCGTCGGCTGCGTCGGCGACAGCGGCGACGAGGTCGGACCGTCGTGACCGGTAGTCGCTCAGCGTGAGCTCCTTGATGCCCTCGCGGCTGGCGACCTCGTAGCCACGGGCCGCGGCGAACAGCTCCGCCGGGCCGCTCTCCCCCGACGGCACGTAGCCCTCGCTCTGCAGCGTGGTCCGGCCGAGCGAGGCTGCCCTCTCCTCCACAGCGGCGACCAGGCGCGACCCGACGCCCTCACGCCGCCGCGAGGGCAGGACGTAGACGTTGAGGCTGCAGGTGTGCAGGTTCTCGTGCAGTGGCACCAGGAGCATGACGGAGCCGACCATGGCGTCGCCGTCGAAGGCCCCGAGCAGGGTCATGTCGTATTCCGGGTTGTCAGCCGCGAGGGCACTCCGACTGACCTCCCACGCGGGCCACGGGGTGCCGGGGCGCTCAGCGGTGGCGGCACTGCCGACCTCCCACCATGCGCGCAGGGCGGTCTCGTCCTGCAGGTCGACGTCCTGGATCTCGAGAGGCACCGCTGGAGCCTAGGTGAGCGGGAAGCGAATGGCAGCCGAGTATTCGGCGGCCTCAGAGGGCGAGCTGCGCCTTGACCACGGCGGCGAGGCGGTTGGCCACGTCGTTGGCGATCTCGGAGGTGGGCGCCTCGACCATCACGCGGACGAGTGACTCGGTGCCGGAGGGTCGGAGCAGGATGCGGCCGGTCTCGCCGAGCGTCGCTTCCTCCTCGGCCACGGCGGCGGCGAGGACGGCGTCCTCGTCGGTGCGGGCCTTGTCGACGTCCTTGACGTTGACGAGCACCTGCGGCAGGCGGGTC
This sequence comes from Nocardioides sp., assembly GCA_039914485.1. Taxonomy (GTDB): domain Bacteria; phylum Actinomycetota; class Actinomycetes; order Propionibacteriales; family Nocardioidaceae; genus Nocardioides. Next base: position 1,804 of record JBDSPC010000213.1, on the reverse strand, counting down.
ATGACGCCGGCGAGCTCCTGCAGCGACCGACCGGTCGCGGCCATCCGTTCGAGCACCTTGAGAGCGGTGAGGATGCCGTCGCCGGTGGTGGCGTAGTCGGAGAGGATCACGTGACCGGACTGCTCACCGCCGAGCGAGTAGCCGGAGATCTTCATCGCCTCGAGGACGTAGCGGTCGCCGACCTTGGTCTGGCGGACGCCGACCCCGGCCGCCTTCATGGCCCGGACGAAGCCGAGGTTGCTCATCACGGTGGCCACGACGGTGTCCTTGACCAGCAGGCCCTGGTCGCGCAGCGCCAGGGCCAGCACGGCGAGGATCTGGTCGCCGTCGACGACGTTGCCCTCGTGGTCGACGGCCAGGCAGCGATCGGAGTCGCCGTCGAGACCGAAGCCGGCGTCGGCGACGTGCTCGACGACCGCCTTCTGCAGGGACTCCAAGTGCGTGGAACCGCAGTTGTCGTTGATGTTCAGGCCGTCGGGCTCCGCATGGATCGCGATCACCTCGGCGCCCGCGTCACGCAGCGCCTTGGGTCCGGCCTCGAAGGCCGCCCCCGCCGCGCAGTCCAGCACGACCTTGAGGCCGGCCAGGGGCAGGGTGGTCGAGGCGACGAGGTGCGCGGCATAGTCCTTCACCGCATCGGCGTACGGCGACACGCGACCGACGTGTCCGCCGGTCGGTCGCTGCCACTCCTCACGCATCCGGCGCTCGATCGCGACCTCGATGGTGTCGTCGAGCTTGTGTCCGCCACGGGCGAGGAACTTGAGGCCGTTGTCGGGCATCGGGTTGTGCGAGGCCGACAGCATCACGCCGAGGTCGGCGCCGAGCGAGCCGGTGAGGTAAGCGACGCCGGGGGTGGGCAGGACACCGAGGAGGAGCACGTCGACACCGGCCGACGCGAGCCCCGCCACGACGGCGGCCTCGAGGAACTGCCCGGAAATGCGCGTGTCCCGACCCACCACGGCGACGGGGCGATGCCCCGCGAAGTCACCGCGGTCGGCCAGGACGTGTGCTGCGGCAACGGAAAGGTCCAGGGCCAGCTCCGCCGTCAGTGCGGCGTTTGCCAGACCCCGGACCCCGTCCGTGCCGAAAAGGCGTGTCATGCAGGCAGGTCAGCGCTTGCTGAACTGCGAGGCCTTGCGGGCCTTCTTGAGACCGGCCTTCTTGCGCTCGACGGCGCGGGCGTCACGCGTGAGCAGCCCGAGCTTCTTGAGCTCGGGACGGTTGGTCTCCTCGTCGATGCCATTGAGCGAGCGGGCCACGCCGAGACGCAGGGCGCCGGCCTGACCGGCGATGCCGCCGCCGTGGATGCGAGCCAGCACGTCGAAGCGACCCTCGAGCTGCAGCGCAACGAACGGCTCGTTGACGATCTGCTGGTGCAGCTTGTTGGGGAAGTAGCTGTCGAGCGTGCGACCGTTGACGGTCCACTCGCCGGTGCCCGGGACGATCCGGACGCGGGCGACGGCTTCCTTGCGACGGCCGGTGGCCGCGCCGGGAGCGATCGTCGCGGGACGCAACGGGGCGTCGGCGGACGGGGCGCTCTCAGAGCTGTAGGCGACGCCGTCGGCGTCGGTCTCGAAGGTCTCCTCGACCTCTGCGGTGTTCTCGATGTTCTCAGTCACGGTTCAGTCCTATGCGCTTACTGGGAGACCTGGGAGATCTCGAACGGGATGGCCTGCTGTGCCACGTGCGGGTGGTCCGCACCGGCGTAGACCTTGAGCTTCTTCAAGACCTGGCGACCGAGCTTGTTCTTGGGGAGCATGCCCCAGACAGCGTTCTCGATGGCCTTGCGGGCGTCCTTCTCGAG
>JBDSPC010000173.1:0-5269 GCA_039914485.1 Nocardioides sp. | reverse complement strand
CTCGACGCCTTCAAGCAGGCCGACCAGGTGCTGCTGCAGGGTGTCTCGGGCATCACCGACCTGATCACGACCCCCGGCCTGATCAACCTCGACTTCGCCGACGTGAAGTCCGTGATGGCCAACGCCGGTTCCGCCCTGATGGGCATCGGCTCGGCTCGTGGCGAGGACCGCGCCGTACAAGCGGCCGAGCAGGCTGTCTCGTCCCCGCTGCTCGAGGCGTCCATCGAGGGTGCGCACGGTGTGCTGCTCTCGATCGCCGGTGGTTCCGACCTCGGTCTCTTCGAGATCAACGAGGCAGCAGCGCTGGTGTCGCAGTCGGCGCACGCGGATGCCAACATCATCTTCGGTGCGACCATCGACGACGCGCTCGGCGACGAGGTGCGGGTGACCGTGATCGCGGCCGGGTTCGACGGCGGCATGCCGAAGCGACGCACCGAGGGCAACGTCCTACGCCCGAGCGTGCCGGTGCAGACGCAGGCCGAGACGCGCGCTGCCGCCGAGGCCGTGGCCGCGAACAGGTCCTCGACGCCCGACTCGGTGGTCGGTCGCACCACGCCGACTCCGGCGGCCGCGCCCGCTGCTCCGGCTCAGTCGACGACCCCGGCATCCGCGACGCGGCCGAGCCGCCCGGTCCAGTTCGACGACGACGAGCTCGACGTGCCGGACTTCCTGAAGTAAGTGTTCGTCTTCCGCGACACGCTGGAGGCCACGTCGACCACGTCCCGGGTCGACGTGGCCTTCACCGATTCCACCCTCGACCTCCAGGGCGACAAGCCCGGCTTCGCCGCCGCTCTTGCTGCCCTCGAGGACGAGGTCGGCCTGACCTTCGCCCGGCTCTCGCAGTTCCACGGCAACGACGTGGTGACCGTGACGTCGGTCCCGGTGCCAGGCCCGCTCGACGACGTGCCCCATGCCGACGCGCAGGTGACGAGCCTGCGCGGAGTCGGCCTGATGGTCCGCGTCGCCGACTGCGTGCCGGTGGTGCTCGCCGACGACGCCGCTGGCGTGATCGGCGTCGTGCACGCCGGCCGGCTGGGCACGCAGCTGGACATCGCCACTGCCACCGTCGAGGCCATGCGAGAGATCGGCGCCTCCCGGATCACGGCCTGGATCGGGCCTCACATCTGCGGGCGCTGCTACGAAGTGCCGGCCGCGATGCAGGCAGAGATCGCCGCCGCCGTGCCCGAGTCCCGGGCGGAGACATCCTGGGGCACACCAGCCCTCGACCTCGGCGCCGGCGTGCGCGCCCAGCTCGAGCGCGCCGGTGTCACGGTCCTCGAGGTCGGTCGCTGCACCCGCGAGGACCCCGAGCTGCACTCCCACCGCCGCGACGGTGCCGCCGCCGGACGCTTCGCCGGTCTGGTGTGGCTCTCATGAGCCGCGCCGACGAGCTGGCGGCCAACCTTCTCGCCGTACGCCGCCGCATCGATGCCGCATGCGAGGCCGCCGGGCGAGAGGCGGGCGACGTGACGCTGACCGTCGTCACGAAGTTCTTCCCCGCCTCCGACGTGCGGATCCTGGCCGACCTCGGAGTGGGCGACGTGGGGGAGAACCGGCACCAGGAGGCCGCGGCCAAGGCGGCGGAGTGCGCCGACCTGCCCCTGCGCTGGCACTTCATCGGCGGACTGCAGAGCAACAAGGCCGCGGCCGTCGCCTCCTACTCCGACGTGGTCGAGTCCCTCGACCGGCCCAAGCTCGTGTCCGGACTGCAACGGGGCGCGCACGACCGCGGTCACGGCCTCGACGTACTCCTCCAGGTCAGTCTCGATCCGCCCGGCGCCGAGCATCGCGCGGGCGCCGAACCGGCAGCGCTGCCGGATCTGGCGGCGGCAGTCGAGGCGTCCGGGTCTCTGCGACTGCGCGGGCTGATGGCGGTGGCGCCGCTGGGCGAGGACCCCGACACGGCGTTCGCCCGGCTCGCCACGATCCGCGCGGAGTTCCTCGCCGACCACCCCGAAGCCACCGATCTCTCCGCCGGCATGAGCCAGGACCTCGAGGCCGCGATCAGGCACGGCGCGACACGCGTGCGTGTCGGGTCCGCGGTCCTCGGTCCGAGGCCGTCGGTCCAGTAATGTCCAGAACAGACGTACACAACTCGCGAGCACGCCTGCGTGCCGCGGCAACCGGAGGACCACTGTCATGAGCGGCGCAATGCGCAAGATCGGCGAGTACCTCGGCCTGCTCGAGGACTCCGGTCAGTACGACGAGTTCGACGGCGACTACGAGACCAGCCAGCACGACGCGGTGGACGACCGTCCCGCGCCGGCTGCGCGCGAGCGTCGCCCAGCCCCCGTGTCCGACCTCTCCGAGCGCCGGCGTCCGGCCTCGGTCACTCCTGGAGTAGTTGCCGAGTTGAGCCGCATCACCACCCTGCACCCCCGCAACTACAACGAGGCTCGCCTCGTCGGTGAGAACTACCGTGACGGCACGCCCGTCATCATGAACCTCTCCGAGATGGACGACAACGACGCCAAGCGTCTCGTCGACTTCGCGGCCGGCCTGATTTTTGCCACGCGTGGCAGCATCGAGCGCGTGACCAACAAGGTCTTCCTGCTCTCCCCGCCCAACGTCTCGGTGTCCACCGAGGACAAGGAGCGGATCGCGGAGAACGGCTTCTTCAACCAGAGCTGAGTGCGCGTGCAAGTTGTCGGTCAGATCCTGTACGTCGCAGTCTGGATCTTCATTGCGTTGTTGTGGATCCGTTTCGTGGTGGACTGGGTCCAGGTGTTCGCCCGGAGCTGGTCGCCGCGAGGCCCACTTCTGGTGGTCCTGGAAGGCGTCTACTCCACGACCGACCCACCGATCAAGGCACTGCGCCGGGTGATTCCGCCCCTGCGGATCGGGAACTTCACGCTGGATCTCAGCTTCCTGATCGTGATGGTCGCCGCCTACTTGCTTCTGCGCGTGATTGCCATGACGCTGATCTAGAACCATCAGCCACACGGGTCACCGACGCGGTGCTGGCTGCGGGGTCTAGTGTGTGTGGTTGCACCGGCTTTTGTGTGCACCGTGTTTTCATCTCTATCAACAGTTTGCCGACGTGAAAGTTTGGGTGAGGTCATGCCGCTGACGCCTGAGGACGTGAGTAACAAGCGCTTTACTCCTGTCCGTCTCCGTGAGGGCTACGACATGGGAGAGGTCGACCAGTTCCTCGACGAGGTCGAGGCCGAGCTCGCCCGGCTGACCAAGGAGAACGAGGACCTCCGGTCCAAGCTCTCCGCGGCCCAGTCCGGCTCCTCGACGCCGACCCCCGCGCCCGCTCCGGTGCCGGCCCCCGTGGTCGTGCCCGAGCCGGTCAAGGAGGAGAAGCCGGTTCCGGCTCCTGCTCCCGCGCCCGTGCCGGTGGCTGCTGCCGCTCCGGTCGCCGGAGTCGAGACCATCCGGGTCGAGACGGTCCCGCAGGCCTCCAACGCTGCGGCCCGCCTCCTCGAGCTCGCCACGCGCAATGCTGACGAGCTCGTCGAAGAAGCCAAGAACGAGGCCGACAAGGTCGTGGGCTCGGCCCGCACCAAGGCCGAGCGTCTCGAGGCCGAGTCGAAGTCCAAGTCCGACCGTCTCGAGGCCGACGCCCGCCAGCGTTCGCAGATGCTCGACTCCGAGACCGCCGAGCGTCGCCAGCAGATGTTCGGCGAGCTGGAGAAGGAGCGCGACAAGCTGAACGCGGAGGTCGAGACGCTGCGTTCGTTCGAGCGGGAGTACCGCTCGCGCCTCAAGACCTACTTCACCCAGCAGCTCGAGTCGCTGCAGGGCAGTTCCTCGGTGGCGGAGATCCCCACCGGCGATGCTCCCGCGCCCAAGCGTCTGCGCTCGATCCTGGGCGAAGAAGAGGGCTGACAAGCTCCCTCGCAGCACGCACGACACGCACGTCGACAACGGCCGGTCCCTGCTGGGGACCGGCCGTTCTCACCCCTGTGGGCGAGCCGTTTGGAGCAGTGCTCCGCCAACGACTACCCTCCTGCCACGTATGTGGCTCAGACCACACGACTGATGGCCAACCAGGAGGCCGGTTTCCATGGCACGCAGCACTCGCAAGTCCCTCGCCGGCACGGCTGCCGCAGCGGCCAAGAAGGTGATCGGTCGACGCGGCTCGGCCGCGACCGCAGCAGCCGTCGAGCCGGCCAAGAAGGCGGTGCCCGCCAAGAAGGCCGCGCCGGCTGCGAAGAAGGCGGCGCCCGCCAAGAAGGCCGCGCCAGCTGCGAAGAAGACCCCGGCGAAGACCGTGGCGAAGAAGGTTGCACCCGCGAAGGCGGTGGCGACCGCTCCGGTGGCCAAGACTCCCGCGAAGAAGGCGCCCGCGAAGAAGGCCGCCCCAGTGGCGAAGAAGACCGCGCCCGCCAAGAAGACGGCCAAGAAGGCGCCCATCTCGTCCCTCGCGGTGAAGGAGGGTGAGGGTGCCTGGACCGACGCGGACGTCAAGGAGGTCCTCACCGAGCTCCACTCGCAGCGCGAGAAGCTCGTCCACCTGATCGAGGACGCCGAGCACGACCTGCAGGGCCTGATGCGCGACGCCGGCGACGGGGCCGGGCACGACCAGGCAGACATGGGCGCGACCAGCTTCGAGCGCGACCACGAGCTGACGGTCGTCAACAACGAACGCGACATGGTGGCGCAGATCGACCGCGCGCTGGGGCGCATCCACGACGGCACCTACGGCGTCTGTGAGTCGTGCGGTCAGCCCATCGGCAAGATGCGGCTGATGGCTTTCCCGCGTGCCACACTGTGCATGTCATGCAAGCAGCGCGAGGAGCGTCGCTGAATCCCAGCGACACGGGTCCGGTCTCAGTGGACGCCCGACCCCGTCGCACGTGGTGGCTCTTTGCGCTCGTCGGCGTTGCGGCCTACGCCCTCGACATCGGCACCAAGCAGTGGGCGCTCTCGGCGCTCGAGGACCGTGACATCAAGGTCGTCGGAGACCTGCTCGTCCTGCACCTGACGCACAATCCGGGTGCGGCGTTCAGCACCGGCACCGAGTTCACCGTCGCTCTGAGCTGCCTGGCGATCGTGGCCGTCAGTGGCGTGCTGGTGCTCAGCGTCCGACTGGCCAGCCCGCTGTGGTCCGTAGGCCTCGGCCTGCTGCTCGGCGGCGTCGGTGGCAACCTCACCGACCGGATCATCCGTGATCCCGGCCCGCTGCGCGGCCATGTCATCGACTGGCTCATGCTGCCCAACTGGCCCGTCTTCAACGTCGCCGACATGTGCATCATCGGCGCCGCGATCGTGATCATCCTCCAGAGCCTGCGCGGTGTGACCTTGCGAGGCGAGCGCATCT
>JBDSPC010000157.1:0-14447 GCA_039914485.1 Nocardioides sp. | reverse complement strand
TCTCTCCTCGTCGCACCTCGACGGGGTCGTCGTACAGCCGCATCTGCGTCTCCTCACCGCTCATCGACCCCGCCACCGGCTCCGGGGACGGTGGGGGTCGAGGTCACCGCCACCGGAGCCGCGTCCGAACAGATGTTCGAACAAGGCCAAAGGTACACGGCCCCACCGACAGTGGGTCAAGAGCGAGGGCGATTCGCTTTCAGTTCACGCGCAGATAGGTGCTGGTGTCCTTGCGCCAGAGGAAGAACACGAGCGCCACGCAGAGCAGGAGGAAGAGCGCCGAGACGATGACGAAGGGCGTCGGCAGCGAGTGGTTGAGGCCGAGTGACGCGACCAGGACGCCGAAACAGCTGGTCCCGGTCAGGACGAGCCGAGCCCAGCCGTGCCCGTCCGCGAGGAACGCTCCCAGCACCAGGACCAGCACGACGAAGACGACGAACGAGACCAGTGCCAACGGCACGAACTTCGGCACGATCGCCGAGTCGCGCAGCGCGGCGATGCCGCCGGAGTTGAGGATCTCCTGGGCCGTCGGGTTGCCCTGCGCCCAGGCGAGGATGATCTCGTCGTGCTGGAGCCAGGTCAGCAGCACGGCGGCACCGCTCACCACGGCCAGCGCGAGCAGGCTCCGCACCGCGTTGATGATCGAGCCCGGCTTCTCCCTCATCGACAAACTCCCCTGACTAGGCTCGCACCATGGCGAGCGAGCATCCCGCGATCAGATCATTTCGTGACGACCTGCACCGGCGCGGAGGCACCGGCGACGTGGTCATCCTGCGTGATTCGGTCCACACCGCCGTACTCGCCGCCGAGGCCCTGGGGTGTGAGGTCGGCGCCATCGCCAACAGCCTGCTCTTCGACGCGGATGGCGCACCGGTCCTGATCCTCACCTCCGGCGCCCACCGGGTCGACACCGCCAAGGTCGCCGAGCACATCAGCGTGGCCAGGCTCACCCGCGCCACACCCGAGTTCGTCAAGCAGCACACCGGGCAGGTCATCGGCGGCGTCTCCCCCATCGACCACCCCGCGCCCGTGCCCACCTGGATCGACTCGTGGCTGCGCAACCACGAGGTCGTGTGGGCCGCCGCCGGCCACCCCGCCGCCGTCTTCTCCTCGACCTTCGACGAGCTCGTGGCGATGACCGGCGCCCACGAGATCGAGGTCGCGTGATGGAGATCTGGATCAATCCCGCGTGCTCCAAGTGTCGGACGGCGATCAGCGAGCTCGACGCGGCCGGTGCCGACTACACGGTGCGCCGCTACCTCGAGGACACGCCCACCGCCGACGAGCTGGCCGCCGTGGTGGAGCGGCTCGGCGTCGAGCCCTGGCACGTGGCGCGCGACAAGGAGGCCCGCGAGACCGGGATCGACCTCCCCCGCGACGCCGAGCACCGCGCCGACTGGCTGGCCGCGCTCGCGGCCAACCCGAAGGCGATCCAGCGCCCGATCATCACCGCCACCGACGGCACCACAGTGATCGGGCGCGACGCGGACTCCCTGCGCGCGGTGCTCGACGCCGAACAGGGTTGATCGCCCTAGGGTGTGGGCGTGGAATCACTCGCGCTCGTCTTCTCCAGCGGCTGGGCCAGCGGCATCAATGCCTACCTGGTCGTGCTCGTGCTGGGCGTCGCCGACAGGGTCAACGGCTTCTCCCAGATCCCCGACGTGCTCATGCGCTGGGACGTTCTCACCGTCGCCGGGTTCCTCTACGCGATGGAGTTCATCGCCGACAAGATCCCCTACATCGACTCCTCGTGGGACGCGATCTCCACTGCCATCCGCCCCACCGCGGGTGCCGTGATCGGTGTGCTGCTGGCCGGTGACGCGTCCACGCTCGACCAGGCCGTCCTCGGCGCCGTCGGCGGCGGCACCGCCCTGCTGTCGCACCTGGTCAAGGCCGGCGGGCGGCTCGCGATCAACTCCTCCCCTGAGCCGGTGACCAACATCGGCGCCAGCCTGGCCGAGGACGTCGCGGTCTTCGGCGTCGTGGCCTTCGCGATCAACAATCCCGAGGCCGCGGCCGCCATCGCCGCGGTGTTCCTCATCATCGGCCTGATCGGCCTCTACTTCGTCGCCAAGCTCGTCCGCCGGGGTTGGCGGAGGTGGAAGAAGAAGGACCCGATCGCGGCCTCCATATGAGTGCGCTGAGGGTCGTCGTCATCGGCGGCGGCTTCGGCGGTATGGCGAGCGCCGCGCGCCTCGCCAAGGTCGGCCACGAGGTGACGCTCGTCGAACGCTCCGCCACCCTCGGCGGCGCGCTCCAGCCGATCAGCGCCGACGGCTTCACCTGGGACGCCGGGCCGACCACGACCCTGCTGCCGGCCGTGATCCGCGACCTGTTCCGCAAGTCCGGTCGCCCGCTGGAGAAGGAGCTCGACCTCCAGCCGCTCGACCTCGTCCGCGAGCACCGGTTCGAGGACCGCACGGTCCTGCGCCTGCCCGGCGGCTCGCGCGCCGACCAGATCGCTGCCTTCGACTCGCTCGACTCCGGCCTGGGCGCCGCCTGGTCGTCGTACGTCGACGCGCACTCCGACACCTGGGAGGTGCTGCGGCGCGGCTATCTCGAGCAGGCGTGGGACCCCGCCCTGTCCCCGCGCGAGCTGACCGACCTGCTCGGCAGTCGCGAGATGCTGCACAAGCGACTCCGCCGCGAGTTCAAGGACGAGCGGCTCCGGCTCGTGGCCAGCCACCCGTTCGTCATCGACGGGCACGACCTGCGCAACGTGCCGGCCTGGATGGGCGTCACGTCCTACCTCGAGCAGACCTTCGGCGCGTGGACCGTGCCCGGCGGGCTGGCCGCCATCGGCTCAGCCCTGGCCGACCGGCTCGCCACTCGCGAGGTCACCGTCGAGCGCGGCACCACGGCGCTCGACCTCGTGCTGCGCGACGGCCGGGTCGTCGGCGTACGCACCGATGGCGGCGACCTGGACGCCGATGCGGTGGTCTGCGCGATCGACCCGCGCCGGCTGCCGGCCCTGGCCGGGTTCGTGCACAGGACCATGCCGGCGATCCCGCCCGTCGTCGCGCACGTCGGCCTGGAGGGCGACGTGCCCGACCTGCCGCACGAGGTCGTGCTGCACGGCGACCCGATGCTGGTGGTGCGCACCAACGGGCCCGCCTGGACGATCCTCGGTCGCGGCCGGCTCGCCGAGGACGTGCTCCGGGCACTGGCCCGGCACGGGATCGACGTGCGCCAGCAGGTCGTCACCCGGATCGATCGCTCCCCGCTCGACCTGGTCGACGCGTGGGGCGGCTCCCCGCTCGGGCTGCTGTGGCAGGGCCGCGCGACCGTGCGCGACCGGCTCGGCCCGACCACCCCGATCCCCGGCGTGTACGCCGCCGGCGCGCACGCCACTCCCGGCTCGGGGCTGCCCTTCGTGGGACTCTCCGCCGCCCTCGTCGCCGACGCGATCGGGCCGGCCTAGGTCACGCCTCGAGTCGAGTGATGAGCTGCACCGTGGTTACAGCCACTTCAGCACTCGACTCGATCAGACGAGCGCCCAGGTGACGCTCAGGCTCGCGCCAACGGACGTCTCCCCCGGCTCGATCTTGGCCGACATCGCCATCGCGTCCATGCCCCGGAAAGCAGGTCCGCCACCGCCGGACGACCCCTGACCAATGGCGATCACGTCCCCCAGGGAGGCGCCTGCGAGCTCCGCGAGCTGCGAGGCCTGCCGGAGCGCATCGGCGTACGCCGCAGCGACGGCCTGGTCCCGGGCCGCGGTCGGCTCCGACACCTCGAGAGCGACACCCTCGACCGCGAGAGCATCGCCCACAGAGGACGCGAGCTCGTCGAGCAGCGCACCGGCGGCGTCGAGGTCGGGGCAGCCGAGGGCCAGCGAGTGCCGGGCCTCGAAGCCCCGCTGCTGGCCCTGGTTGTCGTGCCACGGCCAGACGTTGATGCCGGTGGTGCCGATCCGCTTCTCGTCGGTGTGGCGACGGGCCACGACCCCGATCTGGGCGGCGGCGGCCGACGACGCCGCGAAGGCCACCGCCACACCGGCCGCGCGCGCGACGGCGGCGACCCGGACGACGGCGGTGTCCGGGGCGACGGACGTGCTGCCCTGGCCGGTGACGGTGACGGTGCGCTCCATGAGCGCAACCGTAGCGATCAGACCGTGATCTTCAGGGCGGCGAAGATCTCGCGCGTCGCCTTGGAACGGTTGAGCGTGTAGAAGTGCAGACCGGGCGCACCCCCGGCGAGCAGCGCCTCGCAGAGCTCGGCGGCCATCGCGATGCCTTCGGCGCGGACGGCGACCGGGTCGTCGCTCACCCGCGAGATCCGCTCGACGACCTCGTCGGGCAGCGGGTGCCCGGACAGCTCGGCCATCCGGTTGACCTGGCCGAGGTTCAGGATCGGCATGATGCCCGGCAGGATCGGGATCGTGACGCCCGCGGCGGCGGACCGCTCGACGAGACCGATGTAGTCGGACGCCCGGAACACCATGTCGGTGATCGCGAACTCCGCGCCGGCGTCCTGCTTGGCCTTCAGTGCGATGGCGTCCTGCTCCAGCGAGGAGGAGGCCGGGTGCCCGTTGGGGGCCGCGGCCACGGCAACACTGAAGCGCGGCGAGGCGAGCTCGACGAGCTCGCTGGCGTAGGTGAATCCGCCCTCGGTCGAGGTCCACTCCGCGCGCGGACCGCCCTGCGGGTCACCCCGGAGCGCCAGCACGTGGACGACGCCCGCCGCGGCATAGGAGTCGAGGATCACCTCGAGCTCCTCGCGGGTGTGCCCGACGCACGTGAGGTGGCCGACCGGCGTCAGCGACGTCTCACTCGCGATCCGGCCGGTGATGCGCACGGTGGTGTCGCGCGACGAGCCGCCGGCGCCGTACGTCACGGACACGAACGTCGGACCGTAGGGCTCGAGCTCGGTGATCGCGCGCCAGAGCTGCTCCTCGCCCGCCTCGTCCTTCGGCGGGAAGAACTCGAAGGAGAACGACCTCTCACCGCTCTCGATCAGCTCGCGCATGCTCCGCCCGTGTCCCTGCGTCATGTGCCAAGCCTAGGTTTGACGCCACTGCGTCACGTAACCCGTCCACTGGCTAGGCTCCCCCGGGTGAGTGAGAACTGGGATCCGGCCGCCTTCCGCGATCGTGTCCAGGCCGTGCTCGAGGACTTCCTCGACGACCAGGCCGCCCTGCTGGCGCCCCTCGGTGCCGACGCCGCGCGACTGGTCGCGGAGGCCCGCACGTCGGTCAGCGGCGGCAAGCGGTTCCGCGCCGCCTTCTGCTACTGGGGCTTCCGCGCGATCGAGCCCGAGCTCACCGACGACACCGCGCTCGTCCGCGCCTGCGCGGCCCTCGAGCTGCTGCACGCCAGCGCGCTGGTGCACGACGACTTCATGGACGCCTCCGACACCCGCCGAGGCCGGCCGGCCACGCACCGCGCGTTCGAGGCCGAGCACCGGCAGGCGGGGTGGACCGGCGATCCGGAGCAGTACGGCGCCGCGGCGGCCATCCTCCTCGGCGACCTGCTCCTCGGCTGGGCGGGCGACATGCTGCGGCACTGCGGGCTCCCGACCGAGCGGGTCGAGGCCGGCCTGAGCATGTTCGAGCTGTGCCGCACCGAGGTGATCGCGGGCCAGTTCCTGGACGTGTCAGTCCAGGCCCGCGCCCGTGCCGATGTGGAGACCGCGATGACGGTGCTGCGCTACAAGTCGGCGAAGTACTCCATCCAGCGCCCGCTCGAGATCGGAGCGGCGCTGGCCGGCGCCACGTCCGCGCGGCTTCGCGAGCTGGGCGCCTTCGGCCTGCCCCTCGGTGAGGCCTTCCAGCTGCGCGACGACCTGCTCGGGGTGTACGGCGACCCGCTGGCCACCGGCAAGCCCGCGGGCGACGACCTCGTCGAGGGCAAGCGCACGGTGCTCGTCGCCCTGGCCCTGTCCGGGGCGGAGCTCACCGACGCCGTCCGCCTCGACGACGCCCTCGGCAGCCCCCTGGACGACGCCGCGGTCGCCGAGCTGCGCCGGATCATCGACTCCTCCGGCGCGCACGCGCAGGTCGAGCTGCTCATCGAGACGCTCGCCACCGAGGCCGTCACGGCGCTGGGGCTCGCGTCGATCGACGAGCACGCCGGCGCCGTACTCACCGAGCTCGCGTCGGCCGCGACCCAGCGGACCGTCTAGCTCAGTCGAGCGAGGTGACCCCGGCGACGTCCGGGCCCTCGCCGCGCAGCAGCACGGAAAAAAGCACGCCGCGGTCGGCGTTGACCCGCGACCCGAGCACGCTCAGGGCGATGCCGAAGGCCTTCTCGTCCTCGCGGGCCAGCGTGCTCCAGCCGTCCCAGAGCAGGATCACGCCCGCCTGGCCCGCGCCGATGTCGTGCAGGCAGTCGGCGAGGGCGTCGAAGTTCTGGCCGTAGTAGTCGGGGAAGCCGAGGGCCTGCCCGACCGCCGCCAGGAACTCCGCCTTGGTGCCACTGCCCAGCCAGCCGTCCACGTGGGCGAAGCCGTAGCCGGCGTGCTCGACCGTGTGCTGCACGTCGGCGACGTCGAAGGCGCCGTGCCACTGGTAGATGCCGGGCTCCTGATGTCCAGCAACCAGTCCTGCAAGGCCACTCATGCGCGTACTCGCTTCGCTCCGTGCGCGCATGAGGCACGAGTCCCGCCGCGTTGAATGATTCGCTCGCTTCGCTCGCTCATGAGCAAGTCACCTGGCAATCCGGGAGAAGGATGAATAGTGGTCGTCGGTCCAGTAGAACTCGTCCGCGGACCCGGTCACGATCCGGCGCGCGCCGCGGTCGTCGGAGCCGGGGATCGGCACGGTGAATTCCTTGTAGTAGCCATCGCTCTGCTGCGGCAGGATGTCCTCGCGGTTCTCGAAGACCACACCGTCCCGGCTGTAGGGGTAGGGCCCGCCGGCGTCGATCAGCTCGAGCGTCTCCACCGCCTCGTCGGGCAGGTCGGCGACCTGGATGAGCGGCAACCCGCTGTCGGCGTCGGTCTCACCGTCGCCGGGTGCGGACTGCGCCGACGAGGAGCTGCCGCCACTGCTCGAGTCCGGAGACGACTCCTGCTGCTGCACCCACCACAGGGCCACGATCACCAGGGCCGTGACCAGCATGGTGAGCACCTTGCGGCGCTGGGGGCTGAGCTGCATCAGAAGCCGAGCACCTGGGCGCGGCGCTTGACCTCGGTGCCACGGTTCTCGCGCAGGGCGTCGATCGGGCGGCCGGGGATGTCGTCGTCGGTGAAGATCCAGGCGATGCACTCGCGGTCGTCGAAGTGCCGGTCGTGCAGCAGGGTCAGCAGCCCGGACAGCCCCTTGACGATCAGGCCGTCCTGGAAGAACGCGGCCGGCACCGAGGGCGCCATGCCGGGCTTGGGCACGGCGGCGGCGATCTCGTGGTCCTTGATCATGGTGCGCACCTTGGCCGGCGTGACGCCGAGGACCTTGGCCGTCTCGTTCCAGTCGAGCCACTCGTCCACCAGGGCGTCGAGGTCGGCTTCGGCCAGTGGAACGGAGTTGTCAGGGGACGTCATGACGCCAGTATCCCAGCCGTGAAGGGCCGCGCACGAGTCCGCGCCACGCCGGGGCAGGCTGTCGCGGCCACGTCTGGCCGCTGCGTTTCGTACGATGGAGCACCGGATCCTTCCCCGTCCGGTGATGGAGGTCGAGCAGTGGAGTCACCCGAGCACGCCCGCGCCGCGGGTGGAGTGGGCCGAAATGGCCCCGACGCGCTCGTCGGACGACTCCTCGACCGGCGTTATCGCATCGGCCCCCGCATCGCCCGCGGCGGCATGGCCAGTGTCTACGAGGCCACCGACATCCGGCTCGATCGCACGGTCGCGGTCAAGGTCATGCACCCCGGCCTCGGCGACGACGACGACTTCGCGCAGCGGTTCGTCCGCGAGGCGCGGGCCGCCGCCAAGCTCAACCACCCGCACGTGGTCGGCGTCTACGACCAGGGCGACGACGACGGCGTGGTCTTCCTGGCGATGGAGTACGTCCCCGGCCACACCCTGCGCGACGTGATCCGCAAGGAGTCGCCGATGACGCCCGCGCGGGCGCTGTCGCTGCTCGAACCGGTCGTCTCCGCCCTCGCAGCCGCCCACCGCGCCGGCCTGATCCACCGCGACGTGAAGCCGGAGAACGTGCTGATCGGCGACGAGGCGCACGGCGGGCGGGTCAAGGTCGCCGACTTCGGCCTCGCCAAGGCCATCAGCACCGACACCCAGCACACCGCGACCGGCGGCGTGCTGATCGGCACCGTCTCCTACCTCGCCCCCGAGCTCGTCGTCGACGGCCGCTCCGACGCACGCGCCGACGTCTACGCCGCCGGCGTCGTCCTCTACGAGCTGCTCACCGGCAGCAAGCCGCACGAGGGCGAGAGCCCGATCCAGGTCGCCTACCGCCACGTCCACGAGGACGTCCCGCCACCGTCCCGGGTCGAGCCCGGCATTCCGGCGTACGTCGATGCGCTGGTCGCCCGCGCCACGGCCCGCGACCGCAGCCAGCGCCCCGCGGACGCCGGCGTGCTCCTGCACCAGATCCACCGGGTGGCCCAGGCCCTGCGCGACGGCGTCGTCGACGACCCCGAGCTCACCGCCGACCTCGCACCGCGCGCGGCAGCCCCGGACGTCGAGCACGACGACTCCAACGACACCGCCCCCGAGCCGTTCGACCCGGTCGCGATGGCCAACTACCGCGAGCCCGACGACCACTCGCACACGACCGCCCTGGAAATCCGACCGATGCCCGCCGCGGACCGGCTGCCCGCCCCGCGCAAGCCGTCTCCCCCAGTCCCTGTCATCACCAACGCCCGCCGGCGCTCGGTCAAGGGACCCATCTCGTTCCTGCTGGTCGTGCTGCTGCTCGCCGGCATCGGAATCGGTGCGTGGTGGTTCGGCTACGCCCGCTACACCACGACTCCCGGTGTCCTCGGCGTCACCCAGGCGGCCGCGACGAGCCAGCTCGACCGGGCGGGGCTCGAGGTCGAGGTCGGTTCGCCGCGCTTCTCCGAGACCGTGGAGGCCGGCATCGTGCTCGGCTCCGAGCCCGATCCGGGTGAGCGGGTGCTCAAGGACGGCACCGTGACGCTGGTCGTGTCGCTGGGACCGGAGCGCTACGACGTACCCCCTCTGACCGGGATGACCGAGGACCAGGCGCAGGACGCCATCACCCAGGGCAACCTGGCCTTCGGCTCGACCACGGAGAAGTTCAGCGACACCGTCCCGACCGGCGAGGTCATGCGCAGCGACCCCGCTGCGGGGACGACGGTCAAGCCGGACACACTCGTCGACCTGGTGGTGAGCAAGGGCCGCCGCCCGATCGAGATCAAGGACTGGACCGGGCAGGACGCCGACAAGGCGATCGCGGCCATGGAGAAGCGAAAGCTCGAGGTCGACGTGACGGGCGAGGAGTTCAGCGACACAGTCGCCGAGGGCGATGTGATCTCGCAGAACCCGACCACCGGGCCGCTGTTCAAGGGCGACACCGTGGAGCTCGTGGTGTCGCAGGGACCCGAGCTGGTCGAGGTCCCGCGCGTGATCGCGAAGGGTGTCGAGGCTGCCACCGAGGAGCTGGAGGGGCTCGGCTTCGACGTCGACGTGGAGAACTCCGACAACTACATCGGTCTCGGCTTCGTCTTCAGCACCTCACCCGGCGCCGGGGACATGGTGGCCAAGGGCAGCACGATCACGCTCTACCTGATCTGAGGAACTCCTCGACCTGGTCGCCGGTCACGACCGGTCGTGACGAGTGCCGGCCATCCGCGCTGACCCACTCGTCGCCGACCAGCTCGCGCAGGATCCGGGCCGGCACGCCGCCGACGACGGCATGGTCGGGCACGTCGCCGCGGACCACCGAGCCGGCCGCCACGACGACGTTCCGGCCGATGGTGGTCCCCGGCAGGATGATCGCGCCGTGGCCGATCCAGGTGCCGTCACCGATGCGCACCGGCCGGTGCTCGCCGAGCTGGAGGCCGATCGGGGTCTCCGGGTCCTGGTAGCCGTGGCTGGCGTCCGAGACGAAGATGTCCTGCCCGAGCCACACGTCGTCGCCGACCACGATGGACTGGTGCGCGGTCAGGCTGGTGCGAGCGCCGATCACGCAGCGGTCGCCGATGACGAGGCCACGGGCCGGGAGCGAGGTGTCGTCGTCGCCGTACCCGACGGACAGGGTGCACTGGCGCCCGATCAGCGTGCCGGCGCCGATGTGGATGGCGCGCGTGCCCATCAAGGTGGCGGGCGGGAAGGCGATGCAGCTGCTCTCGCCGAGGCTGCCGAACTCGTCGGCGAACGCGGTGCCCGGCACGATCGCGCCGACCCGTTCGACCCAGTCGCGACCGGCGTGGACGGCCCGGTTGAGCAGGCGACTGGTGAGTGGCACCGGCCGAGGCTATCCCCCGGACGGATCCCTAGACTCCTGCGGTGAGATCCGAGCGCCGTACCTCCCTGCTCGCGGCGCTGGCGCTGCTGGCGATGACGGCGTGCTGGGGCAGCACCTTCTTCCTGATCAAGGACCTGCTCGACCGGGTGCCGACGCTCGACTTCCTCGCCGTGCGCTTCGCGATCGCGGCCGCCGCGATGCTGCTCGCCGCGCCGAAGGCCATCGCCCGTCTCTCCCCCGTCGTGCGGCGGCACGCCATGGTCCTCGGTTGCCTGTACGGCGCCGCGCAGATCCTGCAGACCGCCGGCCTCGCACACACGCCGGCGAGCGTCAGCGGCTTCATCACCGGCATGTACGTCGTCCTCACACCGTTGTTCGCGGCGTGGATCCTGCGCACGCACATCGGTGCCATGACGTGGGCGGCCGTCGCGCTGGCGACCGTCGGCCTGGGCGTGCTGACCCTCGGCGGCTTCAGCATCGGGTACGGCGAAGCGATCACGCTCGTCGCGGCGGTGCTCTACGCCCTGCACATCGTCGGGCTGGGCGCCTGGTCGACCTCCGGTGACGCGCTGGGCATGACGATCCTGCAGATCCTGGTGATCGCGACGATCTGTCTGGTGGCGACCGCACCCGACGGGATCGTGCTGCCGGACAACGGCCGCGACTGGCTCTCCGTGCTCTACATGGCGATCGTCGCCGGGGCGCTGGCCATGCTCGGCCAGACCTGGGCGCAGGCGCACCTGCCACCGACGCGCAGCGCGATCATCATGAGCATGGAGCCGGTCTTCGCGGCGTCGTTCGCCGTCGCGCTCGGCGGCGAGGGCATCACGTCGCGACTGCTGATCGGCGGCGCGATGGTGCTGGCGGCGATGCTCGTGGTCGAACTGGTCCCGCACCGCTTGGTCGAGGCCGAAGTCACGCACATCGCGGTGTGAACTGGCCCGTACCCTTGGGCCCGTGACGACCTGCGCCCGCTGCGGCCACGAGCTGGGGATCGGCCGGTTCTGCCTGAACTGTGGCCACCCGGTCGGCGAGCCCGTGCCGTCATCCGCCGCGCCACACGAGGCCCTGCCTGCCCTCCCGGACCAGCAGCCGGTAGTGCCGCCGTGGGCGACCTGGGTCGTGGGCGTGGTGCTCGTCGCGATCCTCTTCGCGGTGCTTGCCTCCTGCCTCGGCGGGGACGACGACGAACCCGCCGCCACCGACGAGCCCACCGAGACCGTCGCGACGACGACGCCCGAGTCGCCTCCGGCGCGGGTCGCCGACCTGACCCGGACGGTCAAGGTCACCGCGCCTCAGGCAGCGCCGGCTACCACCGACCTCGACGGTGCGCTCGTGGCGTACGACGCGCGCCGCATGCTCGACGCGATGCCGGCGACCGCGTGGCGCACGGCCGGGGACGCCACGGGCCAGACGATCACCTTCACACTGCGCAAGCCGGCCACGATCCGCCGCGTGGGCCTGATCAACGGCTACGCGAAGCAGGTGCCGAGCGGTGCCAGCCTCGTCGACTGGTATCCGAACAACCGCCGCATCATCGCTGTCGAGTGGGCCTTCGACGACGGCACCGTCGTCCAGCAGGACCTCGTCGAGAAGACCAAGCTCCAACGCCTGACCATCGACCCGGTGACCACCTCGAGCGTGCAGCTGCGGCTGCTCAGCGTCACCCCGCCCGGTGCCGGTGTGCTCGGGCGTGACTACACCGCGATCAGCGACGTCCTCATCGCCGGCACCCCGGCGGCGTGACGCGCCGTGCCCCGCACCGTCATCACGCCCATCAGGGACGCGGCCCAGCGCGAGGCCGCGGCCGCGATCTGGGCGGCCGCGCGCCGCGCCGGTGGCCGGACTCCCGCGCCCGGTCGGCGCGAGCGGGTCGCTGAGCAGCTCGTCTCCAGTGACGTGGCCCTGCTCGCGACATACGGCGACAAGCCGGCCGGCATGGTCGTGGCCGAGCCCTACGTCGAGGACGGCGCGGTCGACCCGGCATGCGGCCACGTCTCGATGGTCTTCGTCGAGCCGGGCTATTGGGGCAGCGGGATCGGCGGCGCGCTGATCCGCGCCCTGCAGGCGCCGCCCGCCGGCCAGGTCTGGACGCGGCTCAGCGTGTGGACGCGCAACGACAACACGCGGGCGCTGCGGCTCTACGACTCCTGCGGGTTCGTCGACACCGGCGACCGCGCCTCCCTGCACGAGGGCGACCAGATCAGCCGGCTGGACTGGACCCGCTAGATCTTCGCCAGGATCGACGCGGCCTGCTCCGCGTCTTCTCGGGACACGTCGAGATGCGTCACGAGGCGTACGGCGCGGGGTCCGACCGCGGAGATCCGGACGCCGGCCTCCCCTGCGGCCGCGACGAAGTCGCCCGCGTCGGTCCGGGGCACCACCACGATGTTGGTGTCGACCGTGGCCGGGTCGAGGCCGCACGCCTCGGCGAGGAGCTTGGCGTGCGCGTGGTCGTCGGCCAGCCGCTCGACGTGGTGGTCGAGCGCGTGCAGGCCGGCCGCCGCGAGGATGCCGGTCTGTCGCATGCCGCCGCCGAGCCGCTTGCGCCAGATCCGTGCCTCGGCGATGGCGTCCCTGGAGCCGACCATGAGTGAGCCCACCGGAGCACCGAGCCCCTTGGACAGGCAGACGGCGAGGACGTCGGCGATGTCGCCGTACGCACTCAAGGGAGTGCCGGTCGCGACGTGCGCGTTCCAGATGCGGGCGCCGTCGAGGTGGATCTTGGTGCCGGTCGGCGTGGCCCACGCGCGCAGCGCCTGCAGGTCAGCCAGTGGAAGCACGGCCCCACCGGCGAAGTTGTGGGTGTTCTCCACCGACACCGCGGCCGTCGGCACGAAGAACGGACCCATGTCGGGCGCGAACATCGCATCGATCGCGCCCAGGTCGACCTGCCCCCGGTGATGGGTCCAGGTGCGCATCGTCAGCCCGGTGATCGCACCGTGCGCGCCGAGCTCGGCGCGGGCGATGTGGGCCGACGCCTCGCACAGCACTTCCTGGCCCACGCTCACCAGCGAGCGAACCGCGAGCACGTTGGCCAGCGAGCCGGTCGGCGTGAACAGCGCCGCCTCGTGGCCGAACAGCCCCGCGACCCGTTCCTCGAGCACCCGCGTCGTCGGGTCCTCGCCGTAGACGTCGTCGCCGACCTCGGCCTTCGCCATCGCGGCGCGCATCGAGTCCGTCGGCGTGGTCAGGGTGTCGGAGCGGAGGTCGATCATGACCCGATCACATCATGCGGACCTGCGCAGGCTCAGGCCTGGCCCGCCCGGAGCATCTCCGCAACGAGGAACGCCAGCTCGAGCGACTGGACCCGGTTGAGACGGGGGTCGACCACGGACTCGTAGCGGTGCGCGAGGCGCAGCTCGTCGATCTCCTCGCCGCCACCGACGATCTCGGTGACGTCGTCGCCGGTCATCTCGACCATCATCCCGCCGGGGACGGTGCCGAGCGCGCGGTGCACGTCGAAGAAGCCCTGGATCTCGTCGAGCACGTCGTCGAAGCGGCGCGTCTTGTAGCCGTTGGAGGCCTCGAAGGTGTTGCCGTGCATCGGGTCGCTCACCCACGCGACCTGGACGCCTTCGGCGGTGACCTTCTCGACCAGCGGCGGCAGCCCGTCGCGGACCTTGGCGGCACCGAAGCGGGTGATGAACGTGAGCCGGCCGGCCTCGTTCTCGGGGTTCAGCCTGGCGGCCAGCGCCAGCGCATCGTCGGCGGTCGCGGTCGGGCCGAGCTTGCAGCCGATCGGGTTGCGGATGTGGCGGAAGTACTCCACGTGCGCGCCGTCGAGCTGACGGGTCCGCTCGCCGATCCAGACCATGTGCGCCGAGACGTTGTAGGGCTGCTCGGTGCGCGAGTCGATCCGGGTCATGGCGTGCTCGTAGTCGAGCAGCAGTGCCTCGTGGCTGGAGTGGAAGTCGACGCGGTGGAACTCGTCGGGGTCGGCGCCGATCGCCTTCATGAAGGTCAACGCACGCTCGATCTCGCCGGCGACCAGCTCGTAGCGCTGGGCGTACGGCGACTCGCGGACGAAGTCGTTGTTCCAGGTGTGCACCTGTCGCAGGTCGGCGTAGCCGCCGGTGACGAAGGCACGGACGAGGTTGAGCGTCGCCGCCGAGGCGTT